>JBDTWB010000001.1:0-67465 GCA_040006895.1 Casimicrobiaceae bacterium
ATCGCGGGCGGACATGCGGGTCAGGCTGCACCCCGTCAGTAACCGCCGGGGTTCGCGGGCCCGCCGCGTGGCAGGTCGGTCCGCCAGTGCCGCCGCTGGGCGTGTACCCAGGGAGACTGCGACGCTATCGCCGGATCTATCGGCAGGTCAGATCAAGATGCAGGGGTCGGCGCGGTGGGGGTCGTTGGGGCAGTGGGTGCAGCGTGCCCAGTGGGCGCGGAATCCAGATCACGCGGAGGCATCGGCTCGGCTCGGCCTGGCCCGGGCGCAAGGCAGCAATGCCGAAGACGTCGCGAAGCTTCTTGCGGAGGACACGGCTCGCGGCGCGGGCAGGGCATGTCGTTTCGGTCTACAGCGAAGTCGCCGCGGCTCGCCTCGTCTCGGGCGGCGGGCAACGCCAGAGGGTGCAGGCAGGGCGACCAGCAAAAAGCGACGCGCGTCGGTGTAAATTTTCGGCGGGCCTGTGGTCGCAGCCGCGGCCGACCGTTGCCGGGGAAGCTCAGCGCTTGCCGGGATTGCGGCCGCTACCGGGGCCGGTTTTGCCGCCAAGGCCGCCCGTGCCGCTCGGGCCGCCGATGCCGCCGGAGATCAGGCCCGGTTGTTGGCCTCCGTCGGGGGCTTCCTGTTCGCCGTCGAGAGTGTCGAGGTCCTCGTCGGGTGCGTCCGCTACCTCGTCGGCCGGCAGATCAAGGGCTTCGAGGGTCTGGCGTCCGGCATGGTCGCGCCGGGCGAAGTCGTGGGGATTCTGGTCACCCGGATAGAGGCGAAAGCTCTCTTCCCGCAGCACTTCGTCGTTCGGAAGCGTTCCGTCGCGACCCACGGCGCCGCGTTCGCCGGTACCAGTGCGGTCGCTGTCGCTGTCGAGGTCGGCATCGCCGATGTCCGCGCCGGCGTCGGCACCTGGGCCATCCTCGTCGACATCAGACGTCGTACCCCTGTCGAGGCCGATGCCTTCCTGATGGTTGAGTCCCGGGCCCCCGGTAATATCGCTGCCGCTGTCGGTCGAATCGCTCGGCCCGAGTGCACCGGTGCCGTGACCTCGGTTGACGATGGGCTCTTCTTCGCCGGTGCGGAACATACTGCTGTGCGCCATGACAATCCTCCTTCGCTGGACTCGGAACCAGCAAGGCATGTGCCATCCCGGCCGGACGTGAATAGACCACCCGGCGAACGTGACCTTTCCTGCACTATAGTGAGAGGCTCGCGAGGAGAGCCGCTGTCGCCGCCGGTCGGGCGATCGCCAGGTCCGCGCGATCGTGCTCGCCCTTATCAATCGCGGAGGATGCAGATGAGCTTTGGATCGGAATTCCGGGAGTTCGCGCTGAAGGGCAACGTCATGGATCTGGCGGTCGGCGTCATCATCGGCGCTGCCTTCAGCAAGATCGTGGACTCGCTGGTGAACGACATCATCATGCCGGTGATCGGCAAGCTATTCGGCGGCGTCGATTTCTCGAACTTCTACATCAAGCTTTCCGAGGGGCCGGCCGGCACGCCACAGACGTATGCCGACCTGAAGAAGGCGGGTGTTGCTTTGATCGCATACGGGAATTTCATAACCGTGGTGCTGAATTTCGCGATCCTCGCGCTCATCATCTTCCTGATGGTGCGGCAAATGAACCGGTTGAAGCGCGAAGCGCCGCCTTCACCTCCTGCCGCGCCCCCCGAGGAACTGCTGCTATTGCGCGACATCCGCAACAGCCTGCGGCCGACCTCCTGACGCGCCACGCTTAACCCGCGCGCGACGTCGACCCTCGAAGGCGCGAGTTGCCGCCGGTAGCGGATCTCTCCGGGTGCGATCACTGCTGGCGTAACGGGGTGTGCGTCGGCCACGGTTGCAAGGGGCTATCCCGCGAGGGCTACCGCCGTCCAGGACCGCAACCGTTCCGTTGGAAGCGGAGCCCCGGGGCCGCTCAAAGGACGGCGCGGGGTCGCACAAACACGCCCAAACAAAAAGCCGGGCATCGAGCCCGGCTTTTTGCTGACGTGTGGTGTCGCTTACGCCGTCTGGATGTTGCTCGCTTGCTTGCCCTTCGGCCCGGTGGTGACTTCGAACTGCACCTTCTGGCCTTCCTTCAGGGTCTTGAATCCCGGCATGTTGATCGCCGAGAAATGCGCGAACAGGTCTTCACCGCCGCCGTCCGGCGTGATGAATCCGAAACCCTTGGCGTCATTGAACCACTTCACAGTACCGGTTGCCATTTTGCTGATTTCCTCAAGAGTAAGTAATGGGCGTGTGCCCGTCCGATGTTTCGATCTCAAGGAAAGAACGGCGTACGGCGCTGTAAGAGCACGTACAAGGCCTAATTGCTGCCTTGGGACAAAACACGTGCGCGGAGAATACACAGAATCAGCGATGCGTGCCAGTATTTTTTACAACGTGTCAACCCCCGCCCGGGGCCCCGAATCAAGCGCTTAGGGCTTGGCGGCCGATTCTCGGCAAATTGCACTACTTTGGTTCAACCGGCAGCCATTTCCCGCCTGACCAGGTCGGCCCCGGCGCCCAGGGCGGCAAGTTTTCCCCGCGCGGTCGCCCGGGGAAGTGGGACCATGCCGCAGTTGGTACAGGGGAAGAGCCGCTCGGGCGAGACGTGCTTCATGGCCGTGCGGATGGTACGCGCGACGTCCTCCGCCGTCTCGATCTGGTCGCTCGCGACGTCAATGCATCCCACCAGGACATCCTTGCCGCGAAGCAGGCCGAGGAGGTCGATCGGTACGTGGGAGTTCGCGCATTCCAGCGAGACCTGGCGAATCGCCGACTGCGCGAGGAGAGGAAAGGTGTGCTCGTATTGCCGCCATTCGGCGCCGAGCGTGGCTTTCCAGTCGTTGTTCGCCTTGATGCCGTAGCCGTAACAGATATGGACGGCCGTGGTGCAGGGCAGATCGCGGGCCGCGCGCTCCAGCGTCGCAATACCCCAGTCCCGGACCTCGTCGAAATAGACGTTGAAGGCGGGCTCGTCGAACTGGATTACGTCGATCCCCGTAGCTGCGATTGCCAGTGCCTCCTCGTTCAGGATCTCGGCGAATGCCCAGGCGAGTTTCTCGCGGCTCCGGTAGTGCCCGTCGTAGAGGGTGTCGACCATCGTCATCGGACCGGGAAGCGTGTACTTCACCTTGCGGTCCGTCGTCCCGCGCAGGAACCGGGCGTCCTCGACGAATATGGGACCGGTGCGTGCAACCGGTCCGACGACCACGGGCACGTCGGCGTCATACCGATTGCGAATCCTGACCGTGCGCTTGTGCTGAAAATCGACGCCCTCGAGGCCCTCGATGAACGTGGTCACGAAGTGGCGACGGGTCTGTTCGCCGTCCGTCAGGATGTCGATGCCGGCCCGTTCCTGCTCTGCCACGACCACGCGGACTGCGTCGCGCTTGCCTTCGGCGAGGGCATCGCCTTCCAGCAGCCACGGCGCCCAGAGCGAACCCGGCGCGGCAAGCCAGCGGGGTTTGGGCAGACTTCCGGCCAGCGTGGTTTGCAGTAACTTGGGCATGGCACTTCTCCGTCGAGGCGCCGATTATAGAGTGTGCGTGGCCAGGGTTTGTCGAACGCGGCAAGGCTCGGCGCCGCGCGCCGCCCGGTCCGGCGCCGAACCCGGTCGACGCTCTTGACCCGTCGCCTCACCCCACGTACCGTGGCGCGACTCCGCAAGCGCCGCCATGACCCGCATACTGCTTTCCGATCACGATTACCCCGACATCGCGCTCGAAGAAGAACTCTTCCGAGGTGCCGGTATCGAGCTTGCAACCGCCCAGTGCCGGACGGAGGACGACGTGATCGCCGCCGCGCAAGGCTGTCGCGCAATCCTGCTCCAGTACGCACCGATTACCGCACGGGTCGTGGCCGCGCTGCCCGACCTCGGCATCGTGAGCCGCTACGGCGCCGGGTTCGACACCATCGACGTCGATGCCTGTGCGCGGCACGGCATCTGGGTCGCCAATTCGCCCGACTACGGCGTCGGCGAAGTCGCGACCCATGCCCTCGCCCTGGCCCTCTCCGCAATGCGCCACATCGTGGCGTACGACCGTGATATCCGCGCCGGAAGGTGGCACTATCTTTCCGCAGGAGAAGTGCGTCGCGCGAGCGCGATGACGCTCGGCATTGTCGGCCTCGGTCGCATCGGCAAGCGCATGGCGCACGTCAGCCGCAACGTCTTTCGCCGGGTGATCGCCTGTGATCCGCACATCATCGACGGCGACTTTCCGGCGTACGTGGACCGCGCCGGATTACGTGACGTCTTCGCCCAGAGCGACGTGGTCTCGCTGCACGTGCCGCTCAACGCCGAGACGCGCGGCATGGTCGACGCGGGGGTAATCGCGGCAATGCGGCCGGGCAGCTATCTCGTCAACACCGCGCGTGGCGCCGTCGTCGACGTGGACGCAGCCGTGGCGGCGGTGCAGAATGGCACGCTTGCCGGGCTTGCGCTCGACGTGCTGCCGCAGGAACCCGTGGCGCCGGGGTCCGCATTGCTGGCCGACCCGCGCATCATACTTTCGCCCCATGCCGCGTTCTTTTCGGTCGAATCCGAGCGGGAGTTGCGCGAGAAGGCGGCCCGGAATATCGTCACGTGGCTGAAGAGCGGACGGCCCGAGTACGTCGTGACACCGGGCACGCGACACCCGTAGCATCGGATCGGACGCATCGGCGCGCGCCGGTCCGACAGCACGCCGAGCCGGCCGAAGATGCCGGCCGCGACGACATCGAGGAAGAGCATGGCAGCAGTCAAGATCAGCGCGGTGAAGAAGCGCTTCGGGACCACCGAAGTCATCCGCGGTGTCGATGTCGCCATTGCGGACGGGGAATTCTGCGTGCTGGTCGGCCCATCCGGTTGCGGCAAGTCGACCCTGCTGCGGATGATCGCGGGGCTGGAGGAGATCACCGACGGTGAGATTGCCATTGGCGACGTGGTCGTCAATCGCGTTCCTCCGAAACAGCGCGACATCGCGATGGTCTTCCAGAACTATGCGCTGTATCCGCACATGACCGTGCGGGCCAACATGTCCTTCGCGTTGATGCTCGCCAAGCTTCCCAAGGCCGAGATCGACCAGCGGCTCAACCGCGCTGCCGAGATCCTCGGGCTCGTCCCCTATCTCGATCGCTATCCGCGGCAATTGTCGGGTGGCCAGCGGCAACGGGTCGCCATGGGCCGGGCCATCGTGCGCGATCCCCAGGTGTTCCTGTTCGACGAGCCGCTGTCCAATCTCGACGCCAACCTGCGGGTGCAGATGCGCACCGAGATCAAGGAATTGCACCAGCGGCTGAAGACGACGTCGATCTATGTCACCCACGACCAGATCGAGGCGATGACCATGGCCGACAACATCGTGGTCATGCGCGACGGCATCGTCGAACAGACCGGTGACCCGCTGACACTCTACGACCGGCCCGTGAATACGTTCGTCGCGGGGTTCATCGGCTCGCCGGCGATGAACATGATCCCGGGTACCGCACGCGCGCAAGGTGGCACGACCCACGTCGCCTTCGGGGACGGCGGTGCGACCCTGCCGCTGCCACAGGGTGCACGAGCCGTCGACGGGCAGCCCGTGCTGTATGGCATCCGACCCGAGCATTGCGTCCTCGACGAGCGGGCGGGCTTGCCGGCGGAGGTCGTGGTCGTCGAGCCGACGGGCGCCGACACCCAGCTCTATTGCCGGTTCAATGGCCAGGAGTTGACCGCCACCATCCGCGACCGCACGTCGTGCCGACCGGGAGACCGCGTCGTCCTGGCGCCCGACCTCACCCGCGCCCATGTCTTCGATGCCGCGAGCGGCGCGCGGCTCGTGGCGTAGCTTGCCGGTCCGGATCATTGCTGTAGCCCCGCCCACAAACGAGTAACCAAGGAGGATTGCATGAGCGATACCAAACGTCGGGATTTCCTGAAGACGACGGCCGGTGTAGCCGCAGGCGCGGCGCTCGGACCGCTCGTCTGGGTGAAGAACGCCGAAGCCCAGGAGTGGAAGAGCGCTCCGGAGAAGGGCGCCAAGCTGCGGGTGCTGCGCTGGAGCCGGTTCGTGCAGGGCGACATCGACCAGTACATGGCGAACGTCAAGAAATTCCAGGACAAGTACGGCATCGAGGTGCGGGTCGACAACGAGGGCTGGGAGGACGTTCGCCCGAAGGCTGCGGTCGCGGCCAACACCGGCGCAGGGCCGGACATCATCCTGTCGACCAACGACGATGCCAACCTGTATCCGGACAAGCTCGTCGACGTGTCCGACGTCTGCAACTACCTCGGGGCGAAATACGGCGGCTGGTATCCGGTATGCGAGCAGTACCTCAAGCCGGACGGCAAGCGCTGGATCGGCGTGCCCCTGGGCTGCGCGGGCAATGCAGTCGTGTACCGCGCCAGCATGGTCAAGGCGGCGGGCTTCGATGGCATCCCCAAGGACACCGACGGCTTCCTCAAGCTCATGAAGGCGCTGCACGCGAAGGGCACGCCGGGCGGATTCGCGCTGGGCAACGCCACGGGCGACGGCAACACGTGGTGTCACTGGGTGGTCTGGGCGCACGGCGGCAAGATGGTCGACCAGAACAACAAGGTCGTGATCGACAGCCCGGAGACGATCCGGGCGCTCGAGTATGCGAAGGAGCTCTACTCGACCTTCATCCCCGGGACGCTGTCCTGGCTCGATCCCAACAACAACAAGGCTTTCCTCGACAGCCAGCTCTCGGTGACCGCCAACGGGATCTCGGTCTATTACGCCGCCAAGAATGCCTCGGATCCGAAGATCAAGGACCTGGAGCCGGACATCTTCCACGCCAACTTTCCGGTCGGACCGGCGGGACGTCCTACGGAGTTCAACCTGTTCTTCAACCAGATGGTCTTCAAGTACAGCAAATACCCCAAGGCCGCGAAGGAATTCCTGCGCTTCATGATGGAGCCTGATCAGATCAATCCTTGGGTCTCGGCGGCAATCGGCTACGTGACGCCGGCATTGCGCCTGTACGAGAACCACCCGGTATGGAAGGACCCCAAGGCGACGCCCTATCGGGATGCGATGAAGATCATGCTGCCCTCGGGTTATGCCGGCAAGCTCGGGTACGCGTCGGCTGGCGCGCTGGCGGACTTCATCATGGTGAACATGGTGGCCGAAGCTGCCTCCGGGTCGAAGAGTCCGAAGGAAGCGGCCGAGCGGGCGCAGAAGCGGGCGGAGCGCTATTACAAGGTCTGATATTCCGTCGTGCATGGATCGCACGACGGATACCAGCGCGCGTTGAACCGGTGTGTAATGCCGGTTGACGCGCGCAACCGCCAGCGCTCCCTTCGGTACAACAGATGACCCCTTACGCTTCATCCGCTGGTGCGTGCCGGGTGCCGACGATCGCGAAGGTCGTTACGTTCGCCGTGCATCCGGGACGTGGGCTAGAGCCCTGAGATGGCAAGCACCGCAACCACGCCCGTACGAGCGCCGACAGCTTCGAGCCGGTTGGAGCGTGCGCTCGACAACCGCCACGTCCTCGGGGTGCTGTTCATGCTGCCCGCGGCCGTGCTGCTCCTGGTCTTCCTGACCTATCCGCTCGGACTGGGCACGTACCTCGGCTTCACCGACACCAAGATCGGCCGCGGCGGCGAATGGATCGGGCTGGAGAATTACATCTACCTGTGGGGCGACGACGTCACCCGCCTGGCGCTCTTCAACACGCTTTTCTACACGACCGTCGCCAGCATCATCAAGTTCGGTCTGGGCCTGTGGCTCGCGCTGCTGCTCAACAAGCACCTGCCGTTCAAGTCGTTCTTCCGGGCGATCGTGCTGCTGCCCTTCATCGTGCCGACGGCCTTGTCGGCGATCGCCTTCTGGTGGATCTACGATTCGCAGTTCTCGATCATCAGCTGGGGGCTCGTGCGCCTCGGGCTCATCGATCACTACATCGACTTCCTCGGCGATCCCTGGAACGCGCGCTTCTCGGTCATTGCCGCCAACATCTGGCGGGGTGTGCCGTTCGTGGCGATCTGCCTGCTCGCGGGGCTGCAGACCATCTCGCCTTCGTATTACGAGGCCGCCAGTCTCGACGGCGCTACCGAGTGGCAGCAGTTCCGACACGTCACCCTGCCGCTACTGACCCCGATCATCGCCGTCGTGATGACGTTCTCGGTGCTCTTCACGTTCACCGACTTCCAGCTGATCTACGTGCTGACCCGCGGCGGCCCGCTCAACGCCACCCATCTCATGGCGACGCTGTCCTTCCAGCGGGCGATTCCCGGAGGCAGCCTCGGCGAGGGCGCCGCGATCGCGACGGCGATGGTGCCTTTCCTGCTGGGAGCGATCCTGATCTCGTACTACGGCCTGCAACGGCGAGCGTGGCAGCAAGGCGGAGACGATCGATGAGCGCGGCACCCGCAACACCCGAGACCGTCGATTCCCAGGGGATGAATTACCTCACCTCGCTGCCCCGCCGGGTGGTGAACGTGTACCTGCCGCTGGTAGTGTTCCTGATCGTGTTGCTCTTCCCGTTCTACTGGATGGTCATCACCAGTGTGAAGCCGAACGAGGAGCTGCTCGCCCACGAGGGCAATCCATTCTGGGTCTACCATCCGACACTCGATCACATCAAGAAGCTGCTGTTCGATACGGCGTATCCCGAGTGGCTCTGGAACACCGTCGTGATCTCCGTGGTCGCGACGCTGCTGTCGCTATTTTGCAGCGTGCTCGCCGCCTACTCGATCGAACGATTGCGCTTTCGCGGGTCGCGCTACGTCGGGATGAGCATCTTCCTCGCCTACCTGGTGCCGCCGTCGGTGCTGTTCATCCCGCTCGCCACGATGGTGTACCAGTTGCACCTCTTCGATACCCGCTGGGCGCTGATCCTGACGTACCCCACGTTCCTGATCCCGTTCTGCACCTGGCTGCTGATGGGCTATTTCAAGTCGATACCCTTCGAGCTCGAGGAGTGCGCGCTGATCGACGGCGCGACCCGGTTGCAGATCCTGGTCAAGATCATCCTGCCCCTCGCCGTACCCGGGCTGATATCCGCCGGCATCTTTTCCTTCACCCTGTCGTGGAATGAGTTCATCTATGCCCTGACCTTCATCTCTTCTTCGGAGGTGAAGACCGTGCCGGTGGCGGTGGTCACCGAGCTGGTCGAGGGTGACGTCTACCACTGGGGCTCGCTGATGGCCGGGGCGCTGTTCGGCTCCCTGCCGGTTGCACTGCTGTACTCGTTCTTCGTGGAGTACTACGTCTCCGGTCTCACCGGAGCGGTGAAGGAGTAGGGCGGCGTCCCGACGCGCATGCAGCGCATACGTCGCGGCAATCCCGGGGACGGCCGTCTCGCGCCGGTTCGACCGCGTGGAGGCGACGACCGGCAGCGGTTGATTTCCCGGGCGACGCCCCCATCTCGGCTCGGTTAGAATAGGCAATTCCAGAGGAGCCGGCCATGAGCGTTCAGGACACCATTCGGCAACAGGTCACGGGCGATCGCGTCGTCCTGTACATGAAGGGCACGCCGCAATTCCCGCAATGTGGTTTCTCCAGCGCGGCGGTGCAGATGCTGAAGTCGTGCGGCGTCGACGATTTCGCGACCGTCAACGTGCTCGCCAATGACGAGATCCGTCAGGGCATCAAGGCCTACGCCAACTGGCCGACCATTCCGCAGCTGTACGTGAATGGCGAATTCGTCGGTGGCGCGGACATCATGCGGGAAATGTACGAGTCGGGTGAGTTGCAGACCGTCCTGAAGGGCGCGACGGCCGCCTGACGCGCCTTCCTCCCCGACTCGAAGGCCGCGCCCGTGCGCGGCCTTTTGTTTGGGCGGGCTGCACGTCGCTTCGCAAGCGGCTGCGCCGACCCGGCGCGCCCAACGCTGATTGCACCAAAATGGAATCGTGCCAGCACCACAAACGGGCATTGCTGCGCGCGGCCTCGCCGTCTTAAGTCGTAAGGGTTTGATCCATAGGCCCGCGTCGGGCTGGCATGGGGCCTGCTCCGGATTTGTGCAGGTCGCGGGAGCGCGGCCCAATTGCGAGCGTCGGGTCTGCCGCCGCCATACGCCACGAGGGGATCCATGGATGGGCTGAAAACGGGCAGCGACACGCTGTTCCTGCTGCTGGGTGCTGTGATGGTATTGGCGATGCACGCTGGATTCGCGTTTCTCGAACTCGGCACCGTGCGCAAGAAGAACCAGGTCAATGCGCTGGTCAAGATCCTGGTCGACTTCAGCGTGTCGACGGTGGCCTACTTCTTCATCGGTTACGCGGTTGCCTACGGGACGACGTTTTTCAGCGGCGCGGAGGCGCTGGCCGCCAGGAACGGCTACGAGCTGGTCCGTTTCTTTTTCCTGCTGACGTTCGCCGCGGCCATACCGGCCATCGTGTCGGGGGGCATTGCCGAGCGCGCCCGATTCAATCCGCAGCTCGCGGCGACGGTTGCCCTGGTGGGCCTCGTGTATCCGTTTTTCGAAGGCATCGCCTGGAACCAGCACTACGGTATCCAGGCCTGGATGAAGGCGATGTTCGGCGAGGAGTTCCACGATTTCGCCGGCAGCGTGGTCGTGCATGCCTTCGGCGGCTGGGTCGCGCTTGTCGCGGTGCTGCTCCTCGGCGCGCGCCGCGGCCGTTACTCCCGCGATGGCGGCATCGCGGCGCATCCACCCTCGTCGATTCCTTTCCTGGCACTCGGGGCATGGATCCTTTCCGTCGGCTGGTTCGGCTTCAACGTAATGTCGGCCCAGACGCTCGACAAGATCTCGGGACTCGTTGCCGTGAACTCCCTCATGGCCATGGCGGGAGGCACGATCGCTGCATTCGTCGCCGGTCGCAACGACCCGGGCTTCGTGCACAACGGACCGCTTGCCGGGCTGGTGGCGGTGTGCGCCGGCTCGGACGTGATGCATCCGATCGGTGCCCTCGTCACGGGCTCGGTCGCGGGTGGGCTGTTCGTCTATCTCTTCACCCAGACCCAGAACCGCCTGCGTGTCGACGACGTGCTCGGCGTATGGCCGCTGCACGGCGTGTGCGGAGCGTGGGGTGGCATCGCCGCCGGCGTGTTCGGCGCCAAGGCGTTGGGAGGACTCGGTGGCGTCGCGATGGGCTCGCAGGTGCTCGGCACGCTTCTCGGCATCACGGTCGCCGTGGCGGGCGCGCTCGCGATCTACGGCATCCTCAAGCTGTTGGTCGGCCTGCGGCTCGATCCCGAGGAAGAATTCAACGGCGCCGATCTCACCATCCACAAGATCACTGCAACGCCGGAGCGGGAGGCAAGCTGGTGAGCGAAGCCGACCCTGCCCGCGATGGAACCCCTCTCGAATCGCGGCGCGGCGGAGCCGCTGCCGGGCAACGACCGGCGCACGCGCACGGCGGCTCCCCGAGGGCTTGGCGCCTAGGTCCTGGCGCGATGCACCCGCCGTACGTCCTCGATGCGCTTCAGGCTGCGGATGACGCGGGCGAGGTGCTGGCGGTCGCGTACCTGGACGGAAAAGAACATCGCCAGCACGCCGCCGCCGTCCGGCCGTTCCATCGAAACGTTGTCGATGTTGGCCTGAGCATCGGCGATGGCGGTCGCCAGGTCGGCCAGGAGGCCGCGACGATCGTTCACCATCAGGCGCACGCCTGCGTCGAACACGCCCTCGACGCCCGGCGACCATTCGACGTCGATGAGCTGGTCGGCGTCGGCGCGCTGCTTCTTGAGCAGCGCACAATCGCGTTGATGGACCAGCAGGCCCTGGCCCTTTCGGAACTGGCCGACCACCTTGTCGCCCGGAATCGGTCGGCAGCACTTGCCGTACTGGATGGCGACGCCCTCGACCCCACGTAGCGTCAACGCGCCATCCTTGAGCGGGACGGGCAGCGGCGTGCCGGCGGCCGACGGGTCGTCCGCCGGCCCGGTGCGGGTGAGCGCCTGGGCAACCACGAACGACAACCGCTTGCCGAGGCCGATGTCCGCCAGGATCTCGAGATGGCTCTTGGCGCCGTACTCGCGCGCCAGCGCTTCCCACCCCTCCCAGGTGATCGCTTCGGGCGATACCTTGAGCGTGGCGAGCGCCTGGTTGAGCAGCCGCTCGCCGAGGGCCGCCGACTCCTTGAGCTGCAAGCCCTTCAGGAAGTGGCGAATGCGCGAGCGTGCCTTGCCGCTGGCAACGAACGATAGCCACGATGGATTGGGGCGCGCGGTCGGTGCGGTGATGATCTCCACCTGGTCGCCGTTCTTGAGCTCGGTGCGCAGGGGCATCTGCTCGTAGTTGATGCGCGCGGCGACGCAGTGGTGGCCGATGTCGGTGTGCACGCCGTAGGCAAAGTCGACGGCGGTGGCGCCGCGCGGCAGCGCCATGATCTTGCCCTTGGGCGTGAACACGTAGATCTCGTCGGGGAAGAGATCGCCCTTGATGTGCTCCAGGAATTCCTTGGAGTCGCGCGACTCGGACTGGATCTCGAGCAGGCTTTGCAACCAGCGATGGGTCTCGCGTTGCGCCTCGGCGATGTCGAGCTCACCGCCGGACTTGTACAGCCAATGCGCGGCCACGCCAGCCTCGGCGATGTGATGCATGTCGTGGGTACGGATCTGGGCCTCGAGCGGCGTTCCGTAGGGACCGAACAACGTCGTGTGCAGCGACTGGTAGCCGTTCGCCTTGGGTATGGCGATGTAGTCTTTGAACTTGCCGGGGATCGGCTTGTAGAGCGCATGCAGCACGCCGAGGGCGGCATAGCAGTCGTGGGCGTTCTGGACCAGCACCCGCACGCCATAGATGTCGAACACCTGCGCGAAGGTGTAGCGCTTCTCGCGCATCTTCTTGTAGACGGAGTAGACGGTCTTCTCGCGACCCGATACCGTCGCGACGACCTCGGCTCGCTGCAGGCCGTCGCGCATCACGTCGAGCAGCCGGTTCATCACCTCGCGCCGGTTGCCTCGCGCAGCCTTGATCGCGCTCGCAAGGATCCGGTAGCGCAGGGGATAGAGATGCTTGAACGCGAGGTCCTGCAGCTCGAGATAGAGCGCGTTCAAGCCAAGGCGATTCGCGATCGGGCCGTAGATGTCGACCGTTTCCTTGGCGATGCGCTTGCGGTGCGCCGGCGCCATGGCGTCGAGGGTGCGCATGTTGTGCAACCGGTCGGCGAGCTTGATGAGGATGACGCGTACGTCCTGCGCCATCGCCAGCAGCATTTTGCGGAAGTTCTCCGCCTGGGCTTCCTCGCGCGACGTGAACTCGATCTGGTCGAGCTTGGAAAGGCCGTCGACCATGTCGGCGACCGGCTTGCCGAACGAGCGCTCGATCTCGGTCTTCGAAACCTTGGTGTCCTCCATCACGTCGTGGAGGAGGGCGGCGGCGAGCCCCTGCGCATCCAGGCGCCATTGCGACAGGATGCTCGCGACTGCGAGGGGGTGGGTGATGTAGGGCTCGCCCGACTTGCGGAACTGGCCGCGGTGCGCCGATTCGGAGAACTCGAAGGCGCGTTCCACGAGGGCGACGTCGGGCGCCGCCAGGTAATGGCCGAGATGCCGGGTGAACTCCGCGATTTCAGCCATTCAGCGTGCTTACTCGAGAACGTCTGAACAAGTCGCGCTGCGGCTGTTCAGACTTGCGTCAACTTTGTCCTTTGAGCAACAACTCGATCCCGACTTTGCCGGAGGCGATCTCGCGCAGTGCAATCACCGTGGGCTTGTCGCGTTCGGTATCGACAAGCGGGGTCGAGCCGGCGGAGATCTGTCGCGCGCGGTTGGTCGCGGCGAGGGTCAGTTCGAAGCGGTTGGGGATTCTTTCCAGGCAGTCGTCGATGGTGATGCGAGCCATATGGGTGACCTCGGTCGGTTTAGGGGGTGAGCAGCGACTGCAGGAGCGCGTCGTGGCGCCGGCGCTGCTGCGGGGTCCGCAATCGGCTTGCGCGCACGACTGCGGCAAGATCGTCGACGGCCTCAGCAAAGTCCTGATTAATAATAACATAGTCAAAGTTTCCGCAGTGCCGCATTTCTTCCCGGGCCGATTCGAGGCGACGGGCGATCACCTCGGGCGCGTCCTGGCCGCGCTTTTCCAGGCGCTCGCGCAGCAGCGAAAGAGACGGCGGCAGGATGAAGATGTGCACGGCGCCCGGGATGATCCGCCGCACCTGGGCCGCGCCCTGCCAGTCGATCTCGAGCAGCACGTCGTGGCCGGCGTCGACCTGCGCCTTGAGCCAGGTGGCCGACGTCGCGTACCAGTTGCCATGGACCCGCGCATGCTCGAGGAACTCGCCTGCCGCGCGCAGCGCTTCGAAGCGGGGCTCGTCGACGAAGTGATAATGCACGCCATCGATCTCGCCGACGCGGGGCCGCCGCGTCGTGTACGACACCGACAGCCGGATCGTCGCTTCGCGTGCGAGCAGGGCGTTCACGAGCGAGGTCTTGCCGCCACCGGACGGCGCCGCGATGACGAAGAGGTTACCCATGGGCACGTCGAGATCGGCGGCAGGATCGTGAGGATCCGCCGGCGCGGCGAGCCTGTCACTCAAGGTTCTGCACCTGCTCGCGCATCTGCTCGATCAGCACCTTGAGCTCGAGCGAGGCCTGCGACAACTCGGCGTCGACCGATTTCGAGCCGAGTGTATTGGCTTCGCGGTGCAACTCCTGCATCAGGAAATCGAGTCGCTTGCCGACCGCACCGCCGGCGACGAGCACGCGGCGCACCTCGAATACGTGGGTGGCGAGCCGGGCGAGCTCCTCGGCCACGTCGACCTTGGTCGCGAACACCGCGAGTTCCTGCTTGAGGCGATCGTCGTCCGGGTCCAGACCAGCCTCGCGCAGGCGCGCACCGAGCTTGTCGATGAACACGGCATGCACCGCCGGGATACGCGGGGCGACGCGAGCCACCTGCACCTCGATGGCGGCGCAGCGCTCGTCGAGCGTGGCGGCGAGCTTGGCGCCTTCGCGCGCCCTCGAAGCCTGCAGGTCGGCGAGCGCGCGGGCGACCAAGTCACGCACTTCGGCATTGAGCGCCTCCGGAGGGACGCTCGGCTCGGCGAGCACGCCGGGCCAGCGCAGGATCTCGGCAACGGACAGGGGTGCTGCGCCGGGCGCATGCCGACGTACGTCCTCGGCCGCCCGGGCGAGCTGGCCGACCCGCGCCCCGTCGATTGCGAGTTCGGCCGCGCCCGGGGCCGTGCGCACCAGTGCAATTCGGCATTCCACCTTGCCGCGCTTCAATTCGGCACCCAGGCGTTCGCGCAGGGCAGGTTCGAGCGCGCGCAACTCGTCCGGCACGCGGATCGACAGGTCGAGGTACCGGTGATTTACCGATCGCACCTCGACGGCGATGGTCACTCCTGGCAAATCCGCGGCAACGGCCGCAAAGCCGGTCATGCTGAGGATCATCGGGTCTTTGACACAGGTTTATGCATGAGATCCGGCTTTACTTTGCCCGGTTCGTTGCCGAGAATGTATGCGGTATCCTTTCCCGGCGCAAGCCGCTTGCGAGGCGCTGGCACGCGAATTGCGGGCCGGACTCAGGTTCATTGCTCGCCCGCCAACATAACAACGCCGCATGGCCGCCTCCAACCAGGCCCTCGCTCCCGCGTACCAGCTGCTCAACTATCGGATCGATCGACAGATCAGCCGGGGCGGCTTTTCGATCGTCTACCGGGCGTTCGACGAGACCGGCGCACCCGTCGCTATCAAGGAATATCTGCCTGCCTCACTGGTGCTTCGCACCGAAGGCGACATCGTGCGGGCGAGTTCGGTGGAGAACCTCACGTCGTTCCGGTACGGCATGAAATGCTTTTTCGAGGAAGGGCGGGCCCTCGCCAAGATCAACCACCCGAACGTCGTGCGCGTGCTCAACTTCTTCCGGGCCAACGAGACGGTTTACATGGTGATGCGCTACGAGCGCGGGCGCACCCTGCAGCAGCAGATCCAGATGCGCCAGGACCAGATGTCCGAGCGGCTGGTCCGGCACGTGTTCATGCATCTGATGAACGGCCTGCGCGAGGTGCATACCCACAAGCTGCTGCACCTCGACATCAAGCCCGCCAACATCTACCTGCGCACCGACGGATCGCCGGTGTTGCTCGACTTCGGCGCCGCGCGCCAGACCCTCACGACCAATCGTCCCAAGCTCGCGCCGATGTACACCCCTGGCTTCGCGGCTCCGGAGCAGTATCGCGAGCCCGATCGCCTCGGACCGTGGACCGACGTCTACGGGGTGGGGGCGTCGATGTTCGCGTGCCTCGCCGCGTTCGCACCGCAAGCCGCCGATGCCCGGCTGCAGGAAGACCACCTGGTGCCGGCGAAGAAGATCTGGTCGGGGCAGTACAGCGACAACGTGCTCGAGGTGATCGACTGGTGCCTCCGGCTCGACCCGCTGGAGCGTCCGCAGAGCATCTTCGCTTTGCAGAAGGCGATACGCGACATACCGCCGCGCAAGCGCAAGCTCACCTTCCTCGGCGCGCTGAAGCGCCGGCTCTTTTCCGAGATCGGGGCCTGAGGTCGCGCGCAGCGGATTGCGCGGCGACGGATCAGCATGCGATTCACCATTTTCCAGGACAGCCGCAAGGGCTCGCGTCGGATCAACCAGGACCGCATCGCCTACACGTTCAGCCGTGACACGCTCCTGCTGGTGGTGGCCGACGGGATGGGCGGCCACGCGGGAGGGGAGATCGCGGCGCAGATCTGCACCCGGCTGTACGTCGAGCGCTTCCAGCAGGAGGCCAAGCCCGTCCTCAAGAACCCGTTCAAGTTCCTGCGGGACACCATGCTGCGGGCACACGAGGCACTGGGTTCGTACGCCAACCAGTTTTCGCTGCTCGAGACGCCACGCACCACTTGCGTGGCCTGCATCGTCCAGGCCAACAACGCCTATTGGGCGCACGCGGGCGATTCGCGGCTCTACCTCTACCGCCAGGGCGCGCTCCTGGCGCAGACCAAGGATCACTCCAAGGTGCAGTATCTGGTCGACCAGGGGATCATCGCCGCCGAAGAAGCGATCGTCCATCCCGATCGCAACAAGGTGTTCAGCTGCCTGGGCGGCATGGCCGAGCCGGTGATCGACCTCTCCAAGCGCACGCCTCTGCGCAACGGTGACGTGCTGGTGCTGTGCACCGACGGGGTCTGGAGCGTCCTGGGCAAGGATGACCTGGCCGGCGCGTTCACCTCGACCCCCATCCTGCAGAGCGGGCCGCAGCTCATGCGCGACGCGGAGCAACGCGGCGGCCCCGACGGCGACAATCTTTCCTCCATCGTCGTGCGTTGGGGGCCCGAAACCGGCGCCGACGGGCCTTCGACGGTCACCGAAGCCATGGCGCTGGGCGAGTTCCAGACCCAGCTCGATCGCACCCTGACCCTCGGTGACCGAAAGGGCGTGGAGCGCGATCTTTCGGACGACGAGATCGAGCGAGCGATCGAGGAGATCCAGTCCACGATCCAGCGCTATCGCAAGTAGCGCCGTGATGGCCTCGGCGACGAGGTCGCTGACGGGGACCAGCGGCCCCGCGCACCGGCGATGACCGTTGCCCTTCACCCGACCACACGTACGCAGCGGTGCGCATTGTGCGGGTGCGATGGTGCACATCCCTGTGGACAGGGTGTGCACGGCCATGTATGGCGTGTGAGTGTCTCCAGGACGCGGGCATGAACGCCACAGCACCGCGACTCGCGCCCATCGCTGGCGCCGGATGCTTCCATTGCCGGCGTGCGCGCGCGTAGAATCGAGCCACGTCCCGCAGAAGCGACCGCACATGCGTCAGATCATCCTCGACACCGAAACTACCGGCCTCTATCCCGAGCAGGGACACAAGATCATCGAGATCGCGGCAGTCGAGGTGGTGAATCGCCGGCCGACGGGGCGGACACTGCACTTCTACCTCGATCCGGAACGCGAGATCGATGCGGGCGCGACCGAGGTGCACGGCATGACGTGGGAAGATCTCAAGGGTCGCCCGCGGTTTCGCGATGTCGTGCCGGAATTCCTCGATTTCGCGCGCGGCGCGGAATGGATCATCCACAACGCGCCTTTCGACGTCGCGTTCCTGGATCGCGAGCTGGCCGTGGCCGGATTCCCCTGCTGTGCGCAGGCCTTCGGGAGAGTCGTCGACACCTTGGCGCTGGCGCGCGACCAGTTTCCGGGCAAGCGCAACAACCTGAATGCGCTCTGCGAGCGGTTCGGCGTGGACAACGCCCACCGTGCGTTGCACGGAGCGCTGCTCGACGCCCAACTCCTGTCGGAGGTCTATCTCGCGATGACCCGCGGCCAGGAGACGCTCACCATCGATATGGCGAGCGCCTCGCCGCTGGCGGCACTCGCCGCGGGAGCCAACGCCGCATCGACGCTGCGGCTCGCGCTGTCGATCGTCGCGCCCAGCGAGGAAGAGCTTGCTGCGCACCGCGCTTACCTCGCCGACCTCGAGCGGGAATCGAAGGGCCGCTGTGTCTGGCTCAAGCTCGAGGCGGAGCCGTCCCCGGAACTGCCGGCTGCGTTCGACCGGTCCCGCGAGGTTGCCGCCGCGGCTTGAGTCGCCGCGAGGCGAAGACCGGCTGGATCCCGCTTCGGTGACCGCGTGTGCTAGGTCCGGTCCGCGGGAGACGCCCGCCGACCCCTGCGCAGGCCGAGGGCCGCGAGGCCAAGTCCCAGCAGGGCCAGGGAGCCCGGCTCGGGAACGGTGACCGACGACGTCCTCTGGAATCCCGTGATCTGGTCCTGCTTGCTGTCGTTCTCGAGCCGCACGACATATTGCGCGCCCAGGCTGCCGGTCGTGGCCATCGCCGTGTGGAACAGACCGAGGGCGTCCGACGTCGGCTGATCGAGGCCGGAGGCCGTGAAATTGCCAAGCGTCAGATCCCACGCGGTGTCGTAACGCGTCTCCCAGATGCCGATCTGGATGGCCGCGGCGACGTTGACGGCCGGAATGTTGTACGGGGTTGTCGTGTAGGCGCTGATCGGATTCAACCAGGCGAACGGCGTGGCGCCGCCGAGTACGGAATTGACCGCGCCCAGGAAGTCGAGGGTCGCTGCCGTCACGCCCGCATTGTTGAGGGTGTAGGTGACTGTGCTGCCGCCCGTGAAGTACTGCGTCAGCTCGTAGCAGTAGGTGTAAATGCTGCCGTTGATGCCGTCCACCAGGTCGGCGAGGGCCACGCCGTTGGGGTTGGTCGCGATGCCGTGGTAGCGGTCGGGATACACGGTTCCATTGTTGTCCACGGATGACACCGGATCGTGCGCATGGAACGTGATCTGGTCGGTGGGGTTCTGCGGATTGAAGGGATTGGAATCCCAGTGCAGGTCGATGGTGGCGGCGGAGGCTGTTCCAAACGCGAGACTCAGCGCAATCAGGATGGGCGGGACGGTTTTGCTCACTTGCATTCTCCAGGGACGGGTGTCGGGTCACCCAGAAAGCAATGCTTATGCCGTTTCATAAGCTACTGTTTAAAATGACGATTAATGAGTCACCTTGGGTGAAGTGTAAGCGACATCGACATTGAACGCCGTGTGTCGTACAAGGCGACATCGGTGTACCTGGCGCGAGCCGGTGGCGAGAGCTGCCGACGTAGAATGGCGTGGCCCCGCGCCGATGACTGCAAGGCCGCGCTAAGCGGGGTGCGGCGCGGGCGCACCCCGAGACGCCCTTGATCCAACGTTCCCATACCGGATGCCCACTGACTACCTCCAGAAGATCCTGACCGCGAGGGTCTACGATGTTGCGATCGAGTCTCCGCTCGAGCTCGCGCCCGTTCTTTCGCGCCGGCTCGGCAATCGCGTGCTACTGAAGCGCGAGGACCAGCAAGTCGTCTTCTCGTTCAAGCTACGCGGCGCCTACAACAAGATGGCGAACCTCGCGCCGGCCGAGCGTGACCGCGGGGTGATCTGCGCGTCGGCCGGCAATCACGCGCAGGGCGTGGCGCTCGCTGCGCAGAAGCTAGCCTGCAAGGCGATCATCGTCATGCCGGTCACGACCCCCCACATCAAGATCGCGGCGGTCGAGGCACGGGGTGCGCAGGTCGTGCTGCACGGCGATTCGTACAGCGATGCCTATGCACACGCGCTCGATCTGCAGCGCGAGACCGGCGCGACCTTCGTGCATCCCTACGACGACCCGGATGTCATCGCCGGCCAGGGCACGATCGGGATGGAGATCCTGCGGCAATGCCAGGGGCCACTGGATGCCATCTTCGTCGCGGTCGGCGGCGGCGGATTGATCGCCGGCATCGCCGCTTATGTGAAGCGCGTCCGGCCGGAGGTTCGTATCATCGGCGTGGAACCCGAGGACTCGGACGCGATGACCCGTTCGCTGGCAGCGGGCGCGCGCATCACGCTTTCCCATGTCGGCTTGTTCGCCGATGGCGTCGCGGTGAAGCAGGTCGGCGAGGAGACGTTTCGCCTGGCGCGGGAGTACGTCGACGAAATGATCACCGTCGACACCGACGCGACCTGCGCCGCGCTCAAGGACGTCTTCGAGGACACGCGCTCCGTCCTCGAGCCTGCCGGCGCGCTCTCGGTGGCCGGGCTCAAGGCCTGGTGCACACGCGAGCAGGTCACCGATCGCACGCTCGTGGCCATCGCCTGCGGTGCCAACATGAATTTCGACCGTTTGCGCTTCGTGGCTGAGCGCGCCGAGCTGGGCGAGCAGCGCGAGGCGATCCTGGCCGTGACCATCCCGGAGCGGCCGGGGAGCTTCCGTGCGTTTTGCGAACTCCTCGGCAAGCGCTCCATCACCGAGTTCAACTATCGCTACGGTGATCCGCACACCGCGCACATCTTCGTCGGCATCGAGGTCGCCAACCGGCGCGAGACCGAGGACCTGCTCGGCGAGCTCGCCAAGCGGCGGATCGAGGCTTATGACCTCACCGACAACGAGATGGCCAAGCTCCACGTGCGCCACCTCGTCGGTGGGCATGCGCCCACGGCGGAGCACGAGATCGTGTACCGCTTCGAGTTTCCGGAACGCCCAGGCGCGCTGATGGGTTTCCTCGAGGCCATGAGCGGGAACTGGAACATCAGCCTGTTCCACTATCGCAACCACGGCGCCGACTACGGTCGGGTGCTCGTGGGTATGCAGGTCCCTCCCGCGGATAAGGCCGAATTTCAGGCCTTTCTCGACCGATTGGGCTACGACTGCATCGACGAAACTGCAAATCCTGCCTACCGCCTCTTTCTGGGAAGCTGAAGCGCGGCGCGCCCGGGGTCGCCGGCGATTCTCGATCCGTTCGCAGCGGGGTACGGGGGGCGCGAAGCGGAGGCACTCGAAGGCGGCGCGGGGCGGGTTCTCGGGGCGGGTTCTTTCCCCGTCCAACCGACGTGGCGGGTCAGGGAATGCCGTCCAGCGGCACCGCCGCCGAATTGGCGACGGCATAAAACATGGCGGCATGTTGCGTAAACCGCGAATTCAACGGCAACTTCGCCATTACGGCAAGGTTTATGCTCTATGCAGCCCTCTGCCGGCGTGTCAAACTGGCTGCGACGGCAATCCGGACTGCGACGGCGGCCGGGAAGGAGATAGAGCGTGGGCGAGCATAACCCCCTGTCGGGCGTGAAGGTGATGGTGATCGACGATTCGAACACCATCCGCCGGAGTGCGGAAATCTTCCTGCTGCAGGCCGGATGTACCGTGATCCTGGCCGAGGACGGGTTCGACGCCCTGGCCAAGATCACCGATCACCGCCCCGAGATCGTCTTCGTCGACATCATGATGCCCCGGCTGGACGGTTACCAGACGTGCGCCCTCATCAAAAAGAACGGCCGGTTCCAGGGCACCCCCGTGATCATGCTGTCCTCCAAGGACGGTCTTTTCGACCGGGCCCGCGGCCGCATGGTCGGCTCGGACCAGTACCTCACCAAGCCCTTCACCAAGGAGAGCTTGCTCAAAGCCGTCGCCAATCACGTCAGGACGGCGGCCTAGCCAGACACCCCCAGGCCCGCTTTTAAGCTCGCCAGTTCCCCAACTCCATACCATGGCCATCAAGACCATCCTCGTCGTCGACGATTCGCCCACCGAGCGGCACATGCTCCGCGACCTGCTCAGCAAGGCCGGGTTCGCCGTCCTTGCCAGCGAGAACGGCGAGGATGCAATCCGCCAGGCCAAGGCGGAGCTGCCCGACCTCATCCTCATGGACGTGGTCATGCCCGGACTCAACGGCTTCCAGGCGACGCGCGCCATCAGCCGCGATCCCGAAACCCGGCGCATACCGATCATCATGTGCACCTCGAAGAGCCAGGAGACCGACAAGATCTGGGGCATGCGTCAGGGCGCCCGCGATTACGTCGTCAAGCCCGTCAACCGTGACGAGCTCCTGACCAAGATCGCTGCGCTGGGCTAGCCGAGACGTCCATGGCACGCGCCGCCAAGCTCGATCTTCGCCAGTTCCAGCAGGAGCTCGCGACCCGGCTGGCGAGCAAGACCACGGCCCAGGTCGAGTCCTCGCGGCTGGGTGTGGCATGCGGCGGCGAGAACTGGCTGGTACGCCTGGCCGATGCCGCGGAAGTGATCGCGCTACCCCCGGTCGCCTCGGTCCCGCTTACCAAGCCGTGGTTCTGCGGAGTCGCGAATGTGCGCGGGAACCTCTACACCGTCATCGATTTCGCCCGGTTCCTGGGGCGCGGTGACGCCCCGGCAGCACCCGGTGCGGCAGCGCAGAGCCGGCTGGTGGTGTTCGGACCCCGTGTCGGCGAATTGCGCGCGAGCATCGTCGTGCAGCGCGTGCTGGGGCTGCGTAACGTCACCGAGCTCGCGCCCGGGTCGCCGGTCGAGGATGCGCCGGCGTGGTACGGCCAGCGATGGATGGATGCAAACGGCAGTGCGTGGCAGGAAATCGACCTCGCGCGTCTTGCGCAGGATCCCGGATTCCTGCACGTCGGCGCGTAGCCGACCCGCGCACGTCCTTCGGGCAATGGAGAACACATGGCATCGATTTTGAAATTGCCGCGGATGCTGAGCGGCGAAAAATCTGCGGTCGCCCTGGCCGCCGGGGGCGCCCTCACCGACGAGGGCGCGCCCACCACGCAGGTACGGATGTCCCAGGAATATGACCCGCTCGCCCACGTGTCGATGATGGATCAGGTTCGTGCCTCCGCGGCTTCGCCGAGCGCTCCGGCGCCGCTGCCGCTGATCGGCCGCCTCCCGGTCACCAAGCAGGTGCAGATCCTGCTCGTCCTGATGGTGGTGTTCTTCGCCCTCGCGGGCATCATGCTGTGGCTCGATGCCCGCACATCCGCGCAGCACGGCGGAGCCAGTGCCACCGCGACGGAGATGCAAATGCTGTCGCAGCGTCTCGCCCGCAGTACCGCGCTGGCCGCGCAGGGTCAGGTCGGCGCGTTTCCGGCGGTCAGGGACAGCCGCGATCGCTTTCGCGCCGACCTCGAGGCGCTTGCCAACGGTGGCCCGAGCAAGGGGGTCAATCTCGACGCTACCCGCGACGAGGACGTCGTGAAGCTGCTCGCCGACATTCGCACGCGCTGGGATCGCGTCGACGCCAACGCCGAAAAGGTGCTGCAGAACCAGGATGCGCTGCTTGCCTTGTCGACCGGCCTTGCGACGATCAACCAGGGCAACAACGTACTCCTGGATATCGCCCAGCAGGCGGCGCAGCAGATCGCGCAAGGCGGCGGGACACTGCGCGAGGTGGACGCCGCGAACCAGCTTGCCGTGCTGTCGCAGCGCATCGCCAAGAACGCCAATGCGCTCGCCTCGGCGGAGGAGATCGACGCCGACGTGGCGTTCCTGCTCGGCAAGGACACGTCGACGTTTCGCGATCTTGCGGCCGCGCTCCTGAAAGGCAGCGACTCGCTCCGCCTCGCCGCGGTGCGCAACGAGGATGCGCGCACGAGTATCGGCGAGATCCAGAAGCGTTTCGCGGGCTACGACACCGGGGTCGGCGCCATCCTGAAGAACATGAACCGGCTGTTGACCGCCAAGCAGTCCGCGCGCGCGGTCAACGGCGACTCGGAAGCGCTCTTGAGCGACACCACCAAGCTGGCGGACGCCTTCGAAAGCGGTGGCCGTGCAGGCGCGTGGGCTGCGCTCCTGTGCGGTTTGTTCGGTCTTGCTTTCCTCGGCCTCCTCGCCAAGGTGTCGCGCGACGACGCCCGCTCGCGGGCGTTCGCCAGCGAGCACGAGAACAAGCGCAACCAGGAGGCGATCCTGCGGCTGCTCAACGAAATGGGCAACCTGGCGGATGGCGACCTGACCGTCCAGGCCTCGGTCACCGAGGACGTCACCGGCGCCATCGCCGATTCGATCAACTTCACCATCGAGGAGCTGCGTACTCTCGTGAAGGGCATCAACTTCGCGACCGACGAGGTGGCGCGCGCCACCCAGGACGCGCAGGCCATTTCCAATCGGTTGTTCGAGGCGTCGCAGCGGCAGAATCGCGAGATCCAGCAGGCCTCGGCGTCGGTGGTGCAGATGGCGCAGTCGATCGGTGAAGTCTCACAATCGGCGGCGCAGTCCGCGCGCGTGGCCCAGCAATCGCTTTCGGCCGCCGAGATGGGTGCGCAGTCGGTGCAGAACCAGATCACCGGCATGAACGAGATCCGCAGCCAGATCCAGGACACGTCCAAGCGCATCAAGCGCCTCGGCGAGAGCTCGCTGGAGATCGGCGAGATCGTCGAGCTGATCTCCGACATTACCGAGCAGACCAACGTGCTGGCACTGAACGCCGCGATTCAGGCCGCTTCCGCGGGCGAGGCCGGTCGTGGATTCACGGTCGTGGCCGAGGAGGTGCAGCGGCTGGCCGAGCGATCGGCCGAAGCGACCCGCCAGATCGAGGCGATCGTGAAGACCATTCAGGCTGACACGCAGGATGCCGTCGCGGCCATGGAGAAGAGCACGGTCGGCGTGGTGGAAGGGACGAAGCTATCCGATGCCGCGGGCCAGGCGCTCGAGGAGATCCGCAAGGTGTCGCGCGAGCTCGCATCGCTGATCGATGGCATCTCCGCGCAAACCCAGAAGCAGTCGACCTCGGTGAGTGACGTCACCCGAGGGATGCAGGGCATCCTGCGAATCTCGGAAGAGACCACCGAAGGCACCAAGCAGACCACCGTGTCGATCGGCCAGCTGACCAAGCTCGCGGCGGAACTGCGCAGTTCGGTCGCAGGCTTCAAGCTCTGAGCCGCGTCGTGACCCGGGGAGACGCGGGCGAGCTCGTCCCAGGCGGCGCGCCGCGTCGGCTGCGCGGCGTCCCGGGCTGCGCCGGGGACGGGCCCGCTTCTTGCTCGACATAGCGCTGGGCGAATCCCCGGCTGAACCCCCACCCATCGCAGGAGCGACCCTCGTGGCGCCAGGTGTCAACACCCCACCCGAATTCGACGCAGGACCGCTGTCCTGGGTTCAGGGCGAGATCGACGAAGCGCTGGCGCGCGGCATCGAGGCGCTCGAGACGTTCGTCGCGAACCCCGGCGATGCAACGTCGCTGCGGCACGCGCGCACCCACGTGCACCAGGCAGCGGGCGCCGTCCAGATGGTGGGCCTCGATGCGGTCGTGGCGTACACCGACGAGATCGAGCGCCACCTTGGCGCGCTGGATGGCGCGCCCGCGAATACCGTTGCCGTGGCCGCTGCGCCCGTCAACCGGGCGTGCCGGAAGCTTCGCATCTTCCTGGCGGAGCTGGTCGATGGCGCGCCGCCCGTCCCGCTCAAGCTCTTCCCCGAATACGAGGCCATGCAGAAGGCGCGCGGCATGGCGACCGCGACTCCGACCGACCTTTTCTATCCCGATCTTTCGGCGCCTGCGCCGGCGCCACGCCGCGGCGAACCAGGGCTGACCGGCGCCGCCCTGTCGACATTCCTCGTCAACCAGCGACGCAACTTCCAGCGGGGACTGCTCGGCTGGCTGCGTGGCAGCCGTGACGGTGCGCGGCAGATGCGGGAGACGATCGCCGCGATCGAGCAGGCGACGACGACGCCCAACCTGCGCGCGTTCTGGTGGAGTGCCGGGGTACTCACGGAAGCGCTCGCGGAACGGGGGATCGAGCCGGACTTTGGCGTGAAGCAGCTTCTCGCCCGGCTCGACCTGCAGATCCGACGCCTCGCGGAGGGTTCGGCCAAGGTGGCCGACCGGCTGCGGCGGGAAGTGCTCTACTACGTCGCCATCAGCGGGCCGGTCACCCCCGCCATTGCCGCGGTGCAGGCCCGCTTCGGGCTGCCCGGGCTCATCCCATCGGCGGAAGTGCTCAACGCCGATCTCGTCCGCATCCAGCCGCACCTGCGCGAAGCCCGCGAGCAGCTCGGGCAGGCCAAGGAAACGTGGCTCAAGTTCACCTCGGGGCGCGCGGAGAATCTGCCGAAGCTCAAGCAGAACCTCGCCTCGGTGCATCGCCACGCCACCGAGACACGTGAAGCGGCATTGGCCAAGCTCACTGCCGCGCTGGTCGCGCGCCTCGACCGGATGTCGCCGAGCAACGTCTCGGAGGCGGTGGCGATGGAATACGCGACCGCGCTCCTGCTGGCCGACAGTGCCTTCCAGAACTTTGGCAAGCTGTCGCCGGAGTTCGGGCAGCAGGTCGAGGTGATGCTGGCGCGGCTCGACGCCGCCCAGGCATCGCTGCCGTTCCAGGGTGGCGATGGTGCGCCGATGCTCGAGGAGATGTCGCGGCGCGCGCAGGACCGTTTGCTTTTGGCCCAGGTCGGTCGCGAGATTCGCGCCAATCTCCGCCACATGGAGCAGGTTCTCGACGCGTTCTTCCGCGACCACGGCCGGCGCGAGGAGCTCAAAACCCTTGGCAAGGATACTGCCCAGATTCGCGGGGCGTTGCGCATGCTCGAGCTCGACGCCGCGGACGAACTGCTCGCGGCCTGCGAGGCTCGCATCACCGCCTACGCGGATCCGGAGACGGCCGTCGTCGACGACGACCTGGAGCTCCTCGCGGAATCGTTATCCGGCCTTGGCTTCTACATCGAGGCGGTGGAGCAGCAGCGCGCCGACCACGCGCGCCTGATCGGCCCACTCCTCGCCCGGCAACGCGGCGAGACGCCGGTCGCCGCCGAAGTCGTCACGGACTCGGTCGAGATGGCCGTGGCCCAGCTGCGCACGGCCCTGCCGGCGCTGGTGGAGGAAGTGCGCCGGGTACCGAACGATCGCGTGGCTCGGGAAACCCTGCGGGCGAAGCTTGCGGTGCTGCGCGACGATGCCGAGCTCATTGGCGATGTCGAGCTCGTCGTCCGGGCGAAAGCGGCGCTGCACGAGCTCGACGAGGGCGGAACGGCCGGCGCGGCGGTGACGGCGTTCGCCGAAGCCCCTGCGGTCAATCCCACCCCGGAAGTCTCGCAGGAGACGCAGCGACTCCTCGCACACGACGTCGAGCTCGACGCCGAGCTCCTCGATATCTTCCTTTGCGAGGCCGACGAGGTGCTCGGCACCATCGCCGAGCAGCATCGCATCCTGAGTCACAACCCGGCGGATCGCGAAGCGCTGCGCACCGCGCGCCGGCAGTTCCACACCCTCAAAGGAAGCGGCCGCATGGTCGGCCTGACCGATCTCGGCGAGATCGCCTACGACGTGGAGAAGATCCACAATCGCCTCCTGGAGGAGGAGCGCGGCGTCACCCCGGCCGTGCTCGCCCTGCTCGCCGGCGGCGAAGTGGCGTTTCGACAGTGGGTCGGCGAGCTCCGCGCCCGAGGCAGCGTGCAACCTGATCCGGAGCGCCTGCATGCGGCGATCCGGGAGGTCGAGGCGGAGTTTCCCCGCGGTCGCGACTCGGTGCTGGCGGGCCGCGCTGCGACGCGTGCAGCATCCGCACCGCCGGCCGTGACGCAGCCGCCGCTGCCCGCGGCCGCGCCCGCTGCCGCAAACGTCACCACGACGGCAATTCCGACCGCTATCGCGTCGAGCGACGCTGCCGCCGAGCTTTCCGATTCCGATGCCCTGGCCTCGGTACTTGCCGCGTACCGTGGCGCGCAGCTCGATTTTGCGGCCTTGCCGGCGGCCGCCGCTACCGAGATCGGCGCCCGCGCAGACGCTTCGCCCGCGCAGGATGATGCGCTCCCGCCGGGTCCTGGCGTGTGGGTCGAGGGCTCGGAATCGTTCGATGGCTTCGGCGAGCCGGTCAAGGCGCTTCGGGGGGAACCGGCGCACCTGTCCGATGCCTTCTCCGCGAGGGCCGGAGGTGCCGAAGCAGGCCGGGCGGTCGAGGCGACGAGCTGGTCCGAGTTGGGTGGGCTCGATGACGTGGGTGCGGTAGCGGAGCCGGGAGTTCAGGATCATCGGCCCTACGAACTCTCCGATGCCATCGAGGAACTGGATCTCTCCTGGATCGAGCCGTCGGCCGCGGCTGGGTTGCATGTCGGTGAGCCCCCGCCGGTGCGACCTGCGCCGCCCGAGATCCTGGCGATCGAATGGGCCGATACGCGGTTTGCGGATGAGGCCGCTGCGGATGCGGGTGCCGCGGCGGAGCGGTCGCGCGACCGCCTGCTCGACGTCGCCGCCGACATGAGCAGGAGCGACGACGGCGGCCGTAATGTCGAGCAGGCGGAGGACGGGGCTCGCGACGAGAGTCTCGCGCGCGACGATGCTGGGGACCTCGATTCCTTCGCGTGGCAGGGTTCGGACGATGCTGCGCTGGCCGACGCAGATGCGATCGATCGGACGTTGCAGGCGCGGATCGTCGGGCATCAAACGACCAGCGCAGCGATGTCGTCCATCGCCGGTGCCGCGATGAACGACGCGGTGGGCGAGGCACAGGATCGCGTGGTGCTTCGCGCCGATGTCGGACACGGGACGGACGATGGCCGCGGCGAGGATCGCGGGCCCGATTCGCCGAGCATGGATCTCGATCTCGACGTGGGCGGGACCGCCGACGGGCAGGATGCGACCGAGGCGGATCGCGCGCCGGCGCCTGGCAGCGCCATTCCTGAGGACGTGGTCCGGTCATTGCGCGAGGATGTCGCCGACCTCGATCTCGATCTCGGTGACGCCGCTGTCGATCTGCCGGATGCCTCGCCTCCGGAACCGGCTACTGCCATGGTTGCGGAGTCGGGCGCGGATCGCGACGCCGTTTCCGACGACATGACCATCGGCGAAGTCACGCTGTCGCGATCGCTCTACGAAATCCTGATCGCCGAGGCCGACGAGCACCTGACCACGCTGGGGCATGAGCTCGCGCTGATGCAGTTCGACCCGGCATACGGACTTTCGGCGGCCATGGTGCGCGCCAGCCATACGCTCTGCGGCATCCACCGGACGGGCGGCTTCCCGATAGTGCCCCCGACCGCCAAGGCACTCGAGCAATGTCTGGTCGCCCTGCAGCGCCGTGGGGAGCCGCTTTCCGAGGCGACCCATGCCGCGCTCGCGCGTGCGATCGACCTGCTCGGCGAGCTCGTCGGCAAGGTGCGCGACCAGAGACCGTTCGAGCCGGAGGACGTGGCCGAGGGTGACGCCATCCAGGCCGAGCTCGACAACGTCCGTCAGGCCTGCGAGCAAGTCCGGCCGGAGCAACCGAAGACCGTAGAACCACCGGAAGGCGCGGCGTCCGAAGGCGCGTCGTCCGAAGGGTTCGAGACTGGGCCGTTCGAGTTTGCAGAGCCCGGGATGGAGCAACTCGAGGACGAGCACGCCACGGCCGAAGAGATTACCGGCATGCTCGCCCCCGCTGCCCGGCAGCTTGCCGGCGAGCACGTGGAAGGTCAGGGCGGTGCGCGGGCCTTCACCTATGCCGGCGATGGCACCGTCGCGGCTGCCAACGAAGACGTCGCAGCCGGTGCGCCGCGTGCGCACGACAGGGACGCGGCCGATGGATCGGCCCAAGCGGCTCCCTCCGCGCTCGACCCGGCGCCTGGCGAGGCGATTGCGGCCGCCAGCGCGGTTCACGCGGATGCCGCCGGTGACGCCTCGATGGACGCCAGCGGCGCCACCGCAGGCCCTGGCCCTATCGCAGAGTCAGGGGGTGCGCACCTGCCCGCCGACGGTGTCGCCGCTGACGACGAACGCAACCAGGCGGCGGGCGCGATCGAGGTCGACGCTCTGCTCGTCCGGGCTCTGCTCGCGCATTTCGCGGAAGAGGACACCCGGGCGGCGCCGGCGGAAGGAGCAATCGCGGACGTGAATTCGCCCGCGACCGAGCCTGTAGTCGGCGCGCTTGTGCCCCCGCCGCTCGATGACGAGTCGATCGCGGACGAGCTGGCGCAACTCCTCGCCGCGGAATCGGCAACTGGATTGCGTGAAGCACCACACCTGGATGCATCGGAACAGGAACAAACCCTTAGCGAGGAGCTTTCGCTCCGCCAGCCGGCGCCCGTCGGAAACGTTCCCGGCAACGTTTCGCCCGCGACCGAGCGTGCGGACCACGACAAGCCCGCCGGAGAAGTCGTGCCGCTACCGTCGCCCGTAGCCGTCGGCGCCGACGCCGGGGTGCCGGGGATGATCGACGTCGAGCGCCTCGTTGCCGATGCGCTGCAGATCGTGCCTGCCGACGCGGAAACGCCGCTCGACCAGATCAGCGATGACGTCGATGCGCAACTGCTGCCGATCTTCGTGGAGGAGGCCGAGGAGCTCTTTCCGCAAGCCGGTGAGGAGCTTCGCGCATGGCGTCGCAACCCCCCCGATGCCACGCATGCCGGCGCGCTGCGCCGCACCTTGCACACGTTCAAGGGCAGCGCCCGCATGGCGGGTGCGATGCGGCTCGGCGAGCTCGCGCACCGGATGGAATCTCGGCTGTTACGCGGCGACGATCTCGTGCACGGCGACCCGGAGCTGTTCGACGCTCTCGAAGGGGACCTTGATCGCGTCGCTTTCGTGCTCGACGCATTGCGTGCCGGCCGTACCAACGTCGACCTTCCCTGGCTCGACGCCGCGGCAGCGCCTGCGGGTTCGCCGCCGGCGGATGCCCGGACGCATGCTGCCGGCAACGGCTCGGCGGCCATGGGTGTGGTGGTTCCGTTGCCGGGGATCGGGTCGGCGCACGCCGACGCGTCCGCCAACGCCGACGTGGAGTCCGTGCCGGCAGTCGAGCCTGACGCCACCCAGCGCGCGATGCTGCGGGTGCGCGCGGACATCATCGACCGGCTGGTGAACGAAGCAGGTGAAGTGGCGATCGCGCGAGCGCGGGTGGAAAGCGAGCTTCGTGCGCTCAAGGCCAACCTGCTCGAGCTCACCACGAGCGTGATCCGGATGCGCACCCAGGTGCGCGAGATCGAGATCCAGGCCGAGTCCCAGATCCAATCGCGCCTTTCGCTGCGCGGTGACGCGCATGCCGGGTTCGACCCGCTGGAGTTCGATCGCTTCACGCGGTTCCAGGAGCTCACGCGTTCCCTCGCCGAGGGCATCAACGATGTCTCGACGGTGCAGCAATCCCTGCTGCGCAACGTCGACGATGCGGACGCGGCCCTGGTCGCGCAGGCGCGGTTGTCGCGCGACGTGCAGCAACAGCTGTTTGCGATCCGGACCGTACCTTTCAGCAGCGTGTCCGAGCGGCTGTATCGGATCCTGCGGCAGGTGGCCAAGGAGCTCGACAAGCGGGTCAACCTCGAGATCCGCGGCTCGCAGGTCGAGCTCGACCGGTCTGTCCTCGAGAAACTGGTCGGCCCCCTGGAGCATCTCCTGCGCAACGCGATCGACCATGGCATCGAGCCGCGGGACAGGCGCGTGCAGAGCGGCAAGGCGCCCTCGGGCGAGATTGCCGTGACGGTGCGGCAGGTCGGCAACGAGATCGCCATCGAGCTCGCCGACGACGGTGCGGGCCTCGATTTCGAGCGGATCCGCGCGCGTGCCGTGGCGCAGGGGCGCATCGCGCCCGACGCGAGGCCAACCGAGGCGCAGCTCGTCGAATGCATCTTCGAGCCGGGCTTCTCGACGGCGGCGAAGGTGACGCACGTATCGGGCCGGGGCATCGGCATGGACGTAGTGCGCGCCGAGATCGCCGCGCTCGGCGGTCGGGTGGACGTGACGTCTCGGCCGGGAAGCGGCACGACGTTCCTGCTCTACCTGCCGCTCACGCTGGCCGTGGCGCAGGCAGTCCTGGTGCGCGCCGGTGGCCGGTTGTGGGCCGTGCCGGCGCCAATGGTGGAGCAGGTGCAGCAGGTCAAGGCCGAGCATTTGCTCGAGTGCTACGCCAGCGGAAAGTTGAACTGGCAGGGACGCATCTACCCGCTGCACTACCTGCCGCGGCTGCTTGGCGACACCGGGCACAATCCCCTGACCGGGCGCTTCAACGCCGTCCTGCTGCTGCGCACGGGCCAGGGGGTCACGGCCGTGCATGTCGACGAGATGGTCGGCAACCAGGAAGTCGTGGTCAAGAACATCGGCCCGCAGCTCGCTCGGGTATCCGGCATCGCCGGTGCCACCGTGCTCGGGACCGGCGAGATCGTGCTGATCATCAACCCGGTGCAACTCGCGCAACGAGCCGACATCCCCGGGTTCGATCCTCATGCCGACGATCAGCTCGTGGTATCGCGCGCCGCACCGGTGCCCGCCGTGCGCGCGCCGCTGGCGATGATCGTCGACGACTCCCTGACCGTGCGCAAGATGACCAGCCGCCTGCTGACGCGGGAGGGGTTCGAGGTCATCACCGCCAAGGATGGCCTGGACGCGTTGCAGCAACTCGTCGGGATCAGGCCCGACGTCATTCTGCTCGACATCGAGATGCCGCGGATGGATGGATTCGAGTTCACGCGGACGATCAAGGCGGATGCCCGTCACGCCGACGTGCCGATCATCATGATCACGTCGCGCACCGCCGAGAAGCACCGCAACCTCGCCCGCGACCTCGGCGTGGACCTGTTCCTCGGCAAGCCCTATCAGGAAGACGAGCTGCTGCGCACCCTACGCGAGATGCTGTCGGTCGCCGCCTGAGGCTGCGCGACCGTTTCGTGCCGGTCCGCGAGCTCGCGGGATCCTCCGCGCCGGGCGATGCGCCTTCGCGGCGCTCGTTCGTCGTGGCCGAACCCGGCCGCCTGTGCGCCGTTGCCGGCAGTCCAATGGGTCGGTATCCTCGGGTCGATCGCCCGCCTCGCATCAACACGATCGTCGCCTGCAAGACCGCCGTCGGGGCGATGCGCGCGAGTTGTTCCATCCAGCGACCGGTCGCGCTTCCTACTCGGAATCTCCTGTGCCCTCCAACCCCATTCTCATCGCCGGCGGCGGTATCGGCGGACTTGCCACGGCGCTCGGGCTGGCCCGTCATGGCCTGAACGTCCGGGTGCTCGAGAAAGCCGGCTCGCTCGGCGAGATCGGCGCCGGTATCCAGCTCGGTCCCAACGCCTTCCATGCGTTCGATGCCCTCGGCGTGGGCGATGCAGCTCGGAAGATGGCCGTGTATATCGACAGCCTGCGTCTGATGGATGCGCTCGTGGGCGATGAGATCGTGAACATTTCCCTTGGCGAGAACTTCAGGCGCCGCTTCGGCAATCCGTACGCCGTCGTCCATCGCGGTGATCTGCACGGCGTGTTGCTGCACGCGTGCCGGGACAGTCCGCTGATCGAATTGAGCGTGCGCAGCGAGGTGACGGCCTACGCGCACGAGGACGGCGGCGTGTCGGCCGAGCTCGGGTCTGGGGAGCGCGTGGCCGGCGCCGCCCTGATCGGGGCCGATGGCCTATGGTCGAAGGTGCGCGAGCAGGTGGTCGGCGATGGTCCGCCCCGCGTTTCCGGACACACCACGTATCGCTCCGTGATCCCCACGGCGCACATGCCCGAAGACCTTCGCTGGAATGCGGCCACGCTCTGGGCCGGACCCAAATGCCACGTGGTTCACTACCCGTTATCCGACTGGAAAGTGTTCAACCTGGTCGCGACGTATCACAACGACGCGGCCGAACCCGTGGCCGGCAAACCCGTGTCGCGCGAGGAGGTGCTTGCTGGCTTCCGCCACACCCATCCGCGCGTCCAGGCCATCATCGAGCATGGGTCCGACTGGAAGCTGTGGGTGCTCTGCGATCGTGATCCCGTCGAGCGATGGACTGATGGACGCGTGGCGCTGCTGGGCGACGCTGCCCATCCCATGCTCCAGTACTTTGCGCAAGGAGCCTGCATGGCGCTGGAAGATGCCGTGTGCCTGGCCGACACGGTGGGCGCGCACCGCAACGATCTGGACGCCGCGTTCACGGCCTACAACCGCGAGCGCTTGCTGCGCACGACGCGTCTCCAGCTGCAATCGCGCGAGATCGGCAACCATGTGTATCACCCGGCAGGCCCACACGCCGCCCTCAGGAACAGCCTGATGCGGGCCAAGTCCGAGGACGACTGGTACGATACTTTCGCCTGGCTTTACGGGGGGCCGAAGGCGGACCCAACTGTCGACCCCTGCACGCGTTGAACCCACGCGAGCCGGTTACCCTTGGTCGCTGCGGGCGACTGCGCGATGGCCAAGAGCGCGGATCGCGGCACCTTGGTTGCGATCGCACCCCTGCGGAGTGCGATCGTCTCGTGCCGCCATGGCGGCAAGTGTTAACGCGCCCGCCGACTTCACGCTCGGCGCGTGGCCGGCCCTGGGTTCAGCCGTTGCGCCTCGGTATTCCCTCGGTCGCACGCGCCGATACGGCGCGTGGCTTGGCGTCCGCCGAGCTGCCCGATTTGGCGGGCGAGGCGCTGGTTTGTTTGAAGGAGCTGGGGCTGCGGGCGTCGCAGGCAGTCAGCAAGGCCGCGGCCGCAAGGGGTAAGACCACCCTGCGCGGCACGGAAATCCGCGTTTGTTTTTTCATGGACTCGAAGGTAAGGCGGCCTGAATGGCCACATCAGCAAAGCTGCGCCCCGTGCTCCCAATAGGGCCGGGTCCCGAAGTACGAATGGGCGAACACGGCAACGTCACCGTCGAGCCCTTTCGTCGCCAGGTCGGAAGGCAGCAAGGGTGCTTCCTCGATGCGCTCGCGTGGCGCATTGACGATGAAGCGATCGGCGTCCCCGTCCTGGAACAGGGCATTCCACGGGAGCGCGACCAGCCGCTCGCCGTCGCGGCGTGGGCGCCGCAGTTCGATTACGCCGTAGGCGACGCGGTTGCGCCGCAAATCGAGGAGGATGTCGTGCAGGTGCCCCACCACGTTGCTGTCACGATCGACGATCTCGATGCCGAGGAGATCGTCGGCGCCGGTGATGCCGAGGAGCGCGATTCTCGCCCGCTGGGTCATGCTCGCTGTCCTGCTGGTTTCGTGCACGCTCCCCCCTTTGCTTTCGCATCTGTAGCATCGCCATGATGCGCAGCGCATCCGAGTGAGGCCATCGGTCACGGCTGAGGTGCCTGTAGGACGATAGGACGCCAAACGTAGGGCATGTCCTACAAGAGTGATGAATACGTCGATCTGGTCCCTCCTCGCCGACGGCCTGGCATTGGCACACGCCCTGTTCGTGTTGTTCGTGGTGTTCGGTGCCATCGTGGTGCGCCTGCGGCCGTGGCTGGCATGGCTGCACTTGCCGGCGCTGGCCTGGGCAGTTCTGCTAGAGTTCAACGCTTGGATCTGCCCGCTGACGCCTTGGGAGCAAGCGCTGCGTCGGGCAGCGCGCGAGGCCGGTTACCAGGGCGGGTTCGTCGACCATTACGTCATGCCGATCCTCTATCCTGCCGGTCTCACTGCAGGTGTCCAGGTGGTCCTGGCCGTCCTGGTCCTCGCCATCAATGCCGGACTCTACGGGTGGCTTTGGCGCGCACGCTGGCGGCACCGCGCTCCTCCGTAAGGGCCGGTTGCGCTGGACGACCAAGCACGTACGGGCACGATCGACACCTGGCCCGAGGCCCCCTTGGCCCGGGAAGACCAGCGCTCGAAGGAGAATTCATGGAACGACGTCAATTCCTCAACCGCATCGCGGTCGCCACGGCCGGCCTGTGGGCAGCGCGACACGCCGTCGCGGCGCCCATGCCGAAACTGACGACTGCGGATATCGACGACATGCGCCGCACCTGGCAGGCGTTGGCGCGCAAGGATCTCGAGCTGCCCAGCCCTGCTGCAGCGGTCACCCAGACGCGCGAAGAATGGAGTCGGCAGTTGACGCCGATCCAGTTCGACGTCTTGCGCCAGGAGGGTACGGAGCGGCCCTTCACGAGTCCGCTCAACGAGGAGAAGCGCCCGGGGATCTTCGCGTGCGCGGGTTGCGGACTGCCGCTGTTCACGTCCCGCATGAAATACGACAGTGGCACGGGATGGCCGAGCTTTGTCACCAGCATTCCCGATCACCTTGCGTCCAAGCAGGACCGCAAGCTCTTCCTGCCGCGCACGGAATACCACTGCGTCCGCTGTGGTGGGCACCAGGGCCATGTTTTCGACGACGGGCCGCGGCCGACGGGCGAGCGCTGGTGCAACAATGGCGTCGCCCTGAAGTTCCTGCCCACGCGCATGGCGTAGCCTTGCCGAGCGTCGCCGAGCGTCAGTTGCGACCGGCGCTGCGCGCCCGATCACCATTCCGACGCTGTTCGGGGGCATCCGGGCCACCGCTAGACCTGGAGCCGTGTCCAGCCCCCGCTGCCGGATTTCCGTCGGCAGGCTGCGCTGGCCTCCTTGCAGGGCGCGCCATCCATTACCGTCGCACGACGCGGCGGCGCGCCTGCCGACGCACGTCGGCCCGGTCTCGCGCGGACGCGACTGCCACGTGCGGCCCGCAGGGCGCCGTACGTCATTCGATCAACATACCGGAGCCGATATGTCCATCGTGGGGTCCGTCACGCGCGCGCCGAGGCCCCGCGCAGGCCGGCAGGCGCGTTGCCGCGACACCCGCATTGGCAGGATTAGCCCGCGCAAGGTAAATTGTCGTCGCCGGCCAGCCCGCGGACGCCGGCTTCAGGAAACCAACGGCAATCGGTGCGACATTTCCGGACTCCCCACGGTGTAGCCGCGACCGGCGCGTCGCCCCTGAGCGGTTCACGCGTCGGGCGATCGCCGCCCTGGTGCGTGGCTCCTTCCCGTACCGCACCGAAGCGTGGATAACGAGAGTTCCCGTCGACCGGTCCTGCATGCCGACCAACCGAGATACTCGCCGCTGGCACCGATAGGAGGAGCAAGGATGGCGCAATACGCCACTGAGAACGTTCGCACCGCCGCCCTCGTGGGGCACGGCGCTTCCGGCAAGACCACGCTCGCCGAGGCCCTGCTCCTCAGGGCGGGCGCGCTCACCACGGCGGGAACGATCGAGCGGGGCACCACGGCCAGCGACTTCGACCCCCTGGAGAAGACGTTCCAGCATTCGCTGCGTGCGTCGATCCTGCACCTCGATACCGACGGCACGCGCGTCCACCTCATCGACACGCCCGGTTTTCCCGATTTCATCGGCCAGGCGATCGGTGCGCTCGATGCCGTCGAGACGGCCGCGATCGTCATCAACGCCCAGGCCGGCATCGAGATGATCACCTCCCGCATGATGGAGTGGGCAGCCAAGCGCCAGCTGTGCCGGCTCATCATCATCAACAAGATCGACGCCGAGAACATCGACCTGCCACGGCTCCTGGAGGAGATCCAGGCGGCGTTCGGCAAGGAGTGCCTGCCCATCAACCTGCCCGCCGACGGCGGCTCGCGCGTCGTCGACTGCTTTTTCAATCCGGAGGGTGCATCGGATTTTTCCTCGGTCGAGACGGCGCATCGCGCCCTCGTCGACCAGGTCGTCGAGGTTGACGAGGAGCTGATGGCCCTGTATCTCGAGCAGGGCGAGATCGAGCCCGAGCAGCTGCACGCCCCATTCGAGCAGGCCTTGCGCGAAGGTCATCTCGTACCGGTGTGCTTCGCGAGCGCCCGCAATGGCGCCGGCATCGCCGAGCTCCTCGACGTGATGGTGAAGCTGCTGCCGAACCCGGCCGAAGGCAATCCGCCGCTGTTCTACAAGGGCGAAGGCGAGGGTGCGCAGGAATTCCGGTCCGAGCCCGACCCGAAGAAGCATGTCCTTGCCCATGTGTTCAAGGTCGTGATGGATCCATTCGTGGGCAAGCTCGGCGTCTTTCGCGTGCATCAGGGCACGGTGACCCGCGATACCCAGCTCTTTGTCGGCGATGGGCGCAAACCCTTCAAGGTCGGGCACCTGTTCATGCTCCAGGGTGGCAAGAACGTCGAGATCGACTCGGCCCGGCCCGGCGACATCGCCGCGGTGGCGAAGGTCGACGAGATCACCTTCGATGCGGTGCTCCACGATTCCCACGACGAGGACCACATCCACATGCGGCCGCTGGAGTTCCCCACTCCGATGCTGGGCGTGGCGATCACGCCCAAGAAGCGTGGCGACGAGCAGCGCATTTCCGAGGTTCTGCATCGGATGATGGCCGAGGACCCCACCCTGACGCTGGAACACGACGGTACGTCGAATGAAACCGTGCTGCGGGCGCTGGGCGACCTCCACCTGCGCTCGGTGCTGGATCGCATGGCCAGCCAGTTCAAGGTCGAGGTGGATGTCCGGCCGCCCCGCATACCCTATCGCGAGACGATCACCGCGCAGGCGGAAGGATTCCATCGTCACAAGAAGCAGACCGGTGGTGCCGGGCAGTTCGGCGAGGTGTCGCTGCGCGTCGAGCCCATGCCGCGCGGTGGTGGCTTCGAGTTCGTCGATGCGACCAAGGGCGGGGTCATCCCGCATCAGTTCATGCCCGCGGTCCAGAAGGGTGTCGAGCAGGTGCTCACCACCGGGGCGATCGCCGGGTTCCCGCTGCAGGACGTTCGGGTGGTGGTCTACGACGGCAAGCACCATCCGGTGGACTCGAAGGAGGTTGCCTTCATCTCCGCGGGACGCAAAGCTTTCCTGGACGCGATCGAGAAGGCTCGCCCGATCGTGCTCGAGCCGATCGTGAGCGTGGAGGTCATCTGTCCCGAGGCGAACACGGGCGACATCGCCGGCGACCTGTCGTCGCGGCGCGGCCAGGTCACCGGAACCCAGGGCATGCAGGCCGGCACGCTGGTGGTCAACGGCATCGCCCCGCTCGCCGAGCTCGATGGCTACTCGGCGCGACTCAAGTCGGTCACGGGAGGGCACGGCTCATGGTCGATGGCGCTGTCGCACTACGAGCCCGCACCGCCCACGTTGCAGCAACGCCTGGTGGGCGAGTTCCAGAAGCAGCGGCGTCACGAGGAAGACTAGCGAGGCCTGCACGACATTCCGGACCGGAAGCCATGGCGGTGCGGATGGGTAAGCGCCCCGCCATGCGGACGGTCATCGCGATCCGGGCTGGCCGGTGCCCGGACCCGGTCACGAGGCGCGCGCGCCCCTCCTGGCCGCGTCGAACGCATCGAGCGCCCGCTGCCGCGCGCCGTCGTGCGCGACGATGGGAGCCGGGTAGTCCTTGCCGATGGTCACCCCGAACGTACGCTGCGCTTCCTCGGATAGCTGCCACGGCGCGTGAATGTCGGGGGCCGGGACGTGGACGAGTTCCGGCACGTACCGCCGGATATAGGTCCCGTCCGGATCGAATCGCTCCGACTGGGTGACCGGATTGAAGATCCGGAACCACGGCTGGGCGTCGCAGCCCACCGACGCTGCCCATTGCCACCCGCCGTTGTTGGAGGCGAGGTCGTAGTCGATGAGGTGCCGGGCGAAAAAACGCTCGCCGCGGCGCCAGTCGATGAGCAGGTCCTTGGTCAGGAAGCTCGCGGTGATCATGCGCAGGCGGTTGTGCATCCAGCCCGTGTTGGTGAGCTGGCGCATGCCCGCGTCGACCAAGGGGTAACCCGTGCGGCCTTTGCACCACGCGTCGAAGCCTCGCTTGTCGTTTCGCCAGCGTATGGCGCTATATTCGGTCTTGTAGGGCTCGCGCACGACGCGAGGGAAATGGTCGAGGAACTGGGCGTAGAAGTCACGCCAGACGAGCTCATCGAGCCACTTCTGGGCACCGGGTGCGGCGCTCGCCAGCGCGCGCTGGTGTGCCATCGCGGCCAGCGCGCGCACCGACACCGTGCCGAAGCGCAGGTGCACCGACAGTCGGGACGTGCCCTCGCGCGCGGGCAGGTCCCGGTCGGTGGCGTAGTCGTCCAGGGCATCGACAAACCGTGCTGCAGTGTGCGATGCACCTTGCATACCGGGTTCGGCGCCGTCGAGGTCGACCGACTCGAAGCCGAGGTCGCACAGGGACGGCAGGCTGGCCTTCCGGGCGGGCCTGGCCAAGGTCCCGGCGGCGCGTGGCGGATCGCGCGACGCGAGTGCGGCCGGGTCGAGCGCACGCCGCCAGGCGTTCTTGTAGGGTGTGAACACGGTGAATGGCTTGCCCTGCCTGGTCAGCACCTCGTCACCGTCGAAGATGACCTGGTCCTTGACGGTGATCCAGGCGATATCCCCGCTCTCGAGCGCCCTGGCCACTGCGGCATCGCGGGCCTTCGCCCCGGGCTCGTAATCGCGGCTGGCGACCACCGCCTGCACGGCGAGCTCCACGGCCAGCGCGGGAATCGCATCGCGGGCCCGATCGTGCAGCACCACGAGGCCGCCGCCACGGCGGGCGAGCGCTGCATCGAGCTCGGCGACGCTCGCGTGAATGAACGCCACCCGCCGATCGCGCGGGCTCGGCAGCGCGTCCAGGATCTCCCGGTCGAACACGAAGACGCAATACACTTCACGGGCCATCGCCAGCGCATGCGCCAGCGCGGCGTGATCCGTGTCACGCAAGTCCCGGCGGAACCAGACGAGGGCCCGCCCGACCGGCAGGGCGAGTGCGCCGTCGGCCTTCACCGAGCCGGCCGCGGCGCACGCAGGTCGACGGCGGCGATGGCATGCTTCCAGAGCAGCGTGCCGTCGCTATCGTAGGCCTCGAATGCGATCGACCGCCGGGTCACCGGGCCGGTCACCCGCAGCATGCCGAAGTTGCGCCGGGTGGTCAGGGTGCCGGGCACGAGATCGGGGTTGTCGCGTTCGGCCGCGTCGGGATGGCCAAACGCCCGGTAGGTCAACGGCGACGACGTGAATTCGTAGAGCGGGTAGGTGCCTTCGCGCGGCAGGCGCAGGAGCTCGCCGAAATGGCGATCTCCGGAAAGAAAGATCACCCCGTCGATGGGACGTTCGGCAAGCCACTGCGCGAGCCGGCGCTGCTCGTCCGGGAACTGGTGCAGCCCTTCGAACCGGCTGGCCCGGTTCCAGAGCTGGCTGCCATTGGCGACGATCTTGATCCGCGCCCTGGAGGAGAGGAGCGCTTCCTTGAGCCACTCGAACTGGGCGCTGCCGAACATCGACTTCTCGGGAACATCGGGATAACGATTGGGATAGCGGTGGTAGCGGTCGTCGAGAAGGAAAAGATCGACATCACCGAGGTGCACCCAGCCGAAGATGCCGGGCACACCGGGCAGGCCGTGCGATGGATTGGGCCAGTAGCGCTTGAACAGCCGCAGGGTCTCGTCCTTGAACACGTACGAGCGGTCGCCGTCGTTCGGGCCGTAGTCGTGATCGTCCCAGATTGCCAGCTGCGGGACGTCGCCGAGCAGCCGCTGCAGGGGGGCGAATGCGCGCGCCTCGCGATAATGCGTCGCCATTGCGGTGGGATCGGCGAAGTCGGGCGTCTGCAGGTAGAGGTTGTCGCCCAGCCAGAGCATGAGATCCGGCGCCTTGGCGGCGATGGCGTCGAAGATCTGGTAGTCGCCGCCGTTATCGGTGGCGAACGCGGGATCCGGGTAGCGCACGAAATGGCAGGAGCCGAACGCGATCACGATCTCGGGAGCGTCGCCCGACCGCGGCGCCGGGGCCTGCGTCGACAGCCTGCCGTCACGCACCTCACCGCCGCCGCGTACCTGGTAGCGGTACCGGGTTCCAGGGCGCAAACCGGGGACCCGCAGCGATGCGGCGTGATCGTTGTCGGGGGTGGCGTCGAGCGTGAACTGGCGGGTTTCTCCACCAGCTTCCGGCGTGATGTCCACCGTTACGGGTCCCGGACGATCGGCTTGTACCCACAGCACGGCGCTGGTGTAGTCCGCAAAGCCTTGCATCACCACCAGTCGAGATTCCGCGGCGACGGGCAGGAGCAGCGCCGCCGCGAGGAGGACGTGTAGTACGCAAGGCGGCGGACGGCAGGGTACGCGGGGCATGGTCGGGGGCGCGCCGGAACGGCGCCAAGATGCGGTGTCAAATTGTGCCGGGGGTGCCGCGCGTTTACAATAAAGGCATGGCCGGCGGTAACCCCAACAATTTCACCAATCATTTCCTCATCGCCATGCCCGCGATGGCGGACCCACACTTCGCGCACGCGCTCACCTACATCTGCGAGCACAACGACGACGGTGCCCTGGGGATCGTCGTGAACAAGCCCACCGACATGACGCTCTCGGCGTTGTTCGAGCAGATCGAGGTGCCGCTCGCCGACGCGGCGCTCGGGCGCACCGCGGTTCACTTCGGCGGACCAGTGCAGGTCGACCGCGGCTTCGTCCTCCATCGCCCCCTCGGCAACTGGCAGTCAACGCTCGCCGTGCGCGACGACATGGGGCTCACCACGTCCAAGGATGTCCTGGAGGCCCTCGCTCGCGGCGAGGGCCCGACCGAGGTGTTCGTCTCCCTCGGGTATGCGGGTTGGGGCGCGGGCCAGCTCGAGCAGGAGATCCTGCAGAACGCGTGGCTCACCGTCGAGGCCGATCCGGACCTCGTCTTCGACGTCCCCGCCGAGGAGCGCCTGCCCGCAGCGATGCAGCTCCTCGGCATCGATTTCTCGCGTCTGTCCGACGATGTCGGACACGCATGATCGCCGCGCTGGCGCAGCCGAATCCGTACCCGGCGGTACCGTGCTCGGCTTCGACTTCGGCACCCGCAAGATCGGCGTCGCGGTGGGCAACACCATCACCGGGGCAGCGCGCGCCCTCACGACGGTCCGGGATGAGCCGGGCTCGGCGCGCCGTGCCGCCATCGGCGCACTGATCGTGGACTGGGCGCCCGTCGCGCTCGTCACCGGCCGACCGTTGCATGCCGACGGCAGCACCCATGCCGTCACCGCGCTCGCCGATGCATTTGCGCAGGAGCTCCGCCAGCGCTTCGCTCTGCCAGTCGAGCAGGTCGACGAGCGCTATACCACCCAGATCGCCGACATCGAGCGCAAGGCGCGCGGCCGCTACCGCGGCGAGGCGGACCGGGACGCGCATGCTGCCGCGATCATTCTGCAGGCATGGCTGGACGCGCGGTCCCATGCCGCGCCGCAAACGTAGAGGCAAGCGAGCGTGACCCTCCCGAATGCCGAGCACGTCCTCGAAGTCCTGGCGAAGGAAATGGCAGGTGCCGTCGCCCATGATGCGTGCCTGGTCGGTATCTACTCGGGTGGTGCATGGCTTGCCGAACGCCTCGCGGCCCTGCTGCCGGGCGACCATCCGCTCGGCTATATCGACGTCTCGTTCTACCGCGACGATTTCGCCCGCAAGGGCCTGAAGCCCGAGGTCAAGCGGACCCGGTTGCCCTTCGAAGTGCGGGGTGCCAGCATCGTCCTGGTCGACGACGTGCTCTATACCGGACGCAGCGTGCGGGCCGCCATCAACGAGCTGTTCGATTTCGGCAGGCCCGCACGCGTCGATCTCGCGGTGCTGATCGACCGCGGCGGCCGCGAACTGCCGATCGAGGCGACCTACGTCGGCACCCGCATCGCGGTGGCGCGCGACACGTCGGTGGTGCTGTCGCGCGACGCGGCGGGGACGTTGTCCCTCGGGACCGAGCCCGCGGAAGGCACGGTGCCGGATGCGTAATCCACAGCTCGATGCCGACGGCGCGCTGGTCCACCTCCTGACGCTCGAGGGACTGCCGGCCGACGTCATCCGGCACATCCTCGACACGGCCGTGCCGTTTGCCTCGATCTCCGAACGGGACGTGAAGAAAGTGCCGCTGCTGCGCGGCAAGGGCGTGTTCAACCTGTTCTTCGAAAGCTCGACCCGCACCCGGACCACCTTCGAGATCGCCGCCAAGCGGCTCTCGGCCGACGTGATCAACCTCAACATCGCGGTGTCGTCGACGTCCAAGGGCGAGACTTTGCTCGATACCGTCGACAACCTGGTGGCGATGAACGCCGACATGTTCGTGGTGCGGCACGCGCAATCCGGCGCGCCGCACCTCATTGCCGAGCACCTCAACCGCAAGGCCGGCGGCAGCGTGCACGTGGTCAACGCCGGCGACGGGCGGCATGCGCATCCCACCCAGGGCCTGCTCGACCTCTTCACCATCCGGCACTACAAGCGCGACTTCACCAATCTCACAGTGGCGATCGTCGGCGACGTGCTGCACTCACGGGTGGCACGCTCCCTCATTCATGGCCTCACGACCCTGGGCACGCCGGAGGTGCGGGTGATCGGCCCGAAGACCCTGCTCCCCACGGCCCTCGAGTCCCTCGGCGTCCATGTCTTCCACGACATGCGCGCCGGCCTCAAGGACTGCGACGTGGTCGTGATGCTGCGCCTGCAGAGCGAGCGCATGCGCGGCGCCCTGCTGCCGTCGGCCGGCGAATACTTCAAGCATTACGGCCTGACCCTCGACAAGCTGGCGCTTGCCAGGCCCGACGTGATCGTGATGCATCCCGGACCGATGAACCGCGGGGTCGAGATCGACTCGTCCGTCGCCGACGGCCAGCACGCCGTGATCCTGCCGCAGGTGACCTTCGGGATCGCCGTGCGCATGGCCGTGATGAGCATTCTCGCGGGCAACTAGAGGCGCGCCCGCATGGACCCAGCGAACCAGGCGAACATGCGCATCGAGATCCGCGGCGGCCGTGTGGTCGATCCTTCCAGGGACACCGATCGCGTGATGTCGCTGTACCTCGCGGAGGGGCGCATCGCCACCCATGGCCAGGCGCCTTCCGGCTGGCAGCCGGATCGGGTGATCGACGCGAGCGGCCTGGTCGTAGCGCCGGGATTTGTCGATATTGCGGTGCGCCTGGGGGAGCCCGGCCTCGAGTACAAGGCGACACTGGAGTCGGAACTCGCCGCCGCCGTCGCAGGCGGAATCACCAGCCTTGCCTGCCCGCCCGACACCGACCCCCCGCTCGACGAGCCGGGCCTGGTGGAAATGCTGAAGTACCGCGCCCGGTCGCTGCATCAGGCCAACGTCTACCCGATCGGCGCGCTCACGGTCGGCCTCGCCGGCGAGAAGCTGACCGAGATGAGCGAGCTCGCCGAGCGCGGCTGCGTCGCGTTCTCCCAGGCCGACCGGCCCCTCGTCGACACCCAGGTCCTGCAGCGCGCGCTTCAGTACGCCGCAACGTTCGGGCATCGGGTGTTCCTCCGTCCCGAGGATCCGCATCTCGCGCGGCTGGGCATTGCCCACGACGGCGAGGTCGCTACGCGACTGGGTTTGTCGGGCATCCCATCGTCGGCCGAGACCGTCGCGCTGTCGACGATCTTTCATCTGGTGCGCGAAACCGGCGCCCGGGTGCATATCTGCCGGCTGTCGAGCGCCGACGGTGTCGGCCTGGTGCGCGCCGCGAAGTCCGAGGGCCTGCCGATCACCTGCGATGTCGCCGTGCATCATCTCCATCTTTCCGACATCGACATCGGCTGGTTCGATACCCGCTATCGCTTGATCCCGCCGCTGCGCAGCACCCGCGACCGTGCGGCGCTGCGTGCCGGTCTTGTCGACGGGACGATCGACCTGGTCTGCTCCGATCACACGCCGGTCGACGACGACGGCAAGCAGGTGCCCTTCGGGGAAGCCGAGCCGGGTGCGACGGGTGCCGAGTTGCTGCTGCCGCTGTTGCTCGCGTGGGCGGCGCGCGACGGCGTACCGCTGCCACGGGCGCTTCGTGCGATCACCAGCGTGCCGGCGCACGTGCTCGGGGTCGCGGGCGGCACGCTGGGTCCCGGCGCCGCAGCCGACCTGTGCATCTTCGCGCCCGACGCGCACTGGACGGTCGGCCGCAATACGCTGCGTAGCCAGAGCACGAATACACCCTACTTCGGCCGGGAAGTGCTCGGACGCGTGCGCTACACCCTGGTGGATGGGCGGGTTCTGTACGCGTCCGAGCCCGTTGCCGCGTCGCCGCGGACCTAGGCAGGTTTCTGCGCCCGGGGCTCCCGCCCGAGCGCATAGAACTCGTCGTTGGGCCGCATGCCGATCATGTTGGCCATGCGATTCGACAGGGCGAAGAACGCCGCGATGGCGCCGATATCCCAGATGTCCTCGTCAACAAATCCGGCCGCGCGCAACGATGCGAAATTGTCGTCGTCGATGGTCGCGCTGTCCTGGGCCACGCGCAGCGCGAAGTCGAGCATGACCCGCTGCCTGGGCGTGATGTCGGCCTTTCGATAGTTGGTGGCCACCTGGTCGGCGAGGCGCGGATTCCTGGCGTAGATCCGCAGGATCGCGCCGTGCGCGACGACGCAGTACAGGCAGTCGTTGGCGCCGGAGGTCGCCACGACGATCATTTCCCGCTCGGCCTTGGTGAGGCCGCCGTCCTTCAGCATCAGCGCGTCGTGGTAGGCGAAGAACGCCCGGAACTCGTCGGGGCGGTGCGCGAGCGTCAGGAACACGTTCGGCACGAACCCGGCCTTTTCCTGGACCTCGACGATCCGGGCGCGGATGTCGTCCGCAACGGTGGCCAGGTCCGGGACCGGGTAGCGCGAAATGGGCGCACTCACCGGGCTACCCGTTCGTAGGCGGGACGTAACCGGAGGGCATCGCCGCGCCGCCGCCGAAGAAGTGCTGCTCCATCTGCTCGGCGAGCCACTTGCGGGCGCGCGCGTCCGCGAGCGACAGGCGATTCTCGTTGACCAGCATGGTCTGTTGCTTGAGCCACTGCTGCCACGCCTCCTTCGACACGCTTTCGTAGATCCGCTTGCCGAGCTCTCCCGGATACGGAGGGAAATCCAGACCTTCGGCCTCGCGGCCGAGCTTCACGCAATTGACCGTGCGTGCCATGGCGACTCCTTGAGATTGATTCGTTGATGCCAGCCGTTACAGCTTCTTGCGATAGACCTGCGACTTGCGCTGATAGTTGTACAGCGCCTGCTTCTCCTTGGGCAGGTCGGCGATGGTGGCGTTGCGGTAGCCGCGCTCCAGGAACCATTGCGAAGTACGGGTGGTGAGCACGAAGAGCAGCTGGAGCTTGAGCTTGCGGGCGCGGGCCTCGATCTCCTGCATCAGCGCCTCGCCGTAGCCCTCGCGACGAAAGTCCGGGTGCACCGCGAGGGCCGCGAGCTCGCCGACCTTTTCCTCGAGGAAGGCATAGAGCGCGGCACAGCCGATGATCACCCCGTCGTGCTCGGCGACGACGAACCGCTCGATCTCCACCTCCAGGCGCTCGCGGGAGCGCCGCACCAGCACACCCTCTTCCTCGAGCGGCTCGATGATCGCCAGAATACCGCCGACGTCGTCGATGGTCGCATTGCGCATGTGCGCGAGCGGCGCAGCGGCGATCATGGTGCCCACGCCGTCGCGGGTGAACATCTCCAGCAGCAGCGCCCCGTCGAGGTGGCGGCTGATGAGGTGGGTGCGCTTCACGCCATGATCGCAGGCCCGTACCGCGCACGGGAGGTAATGCTGCACATCGGGGGGCAACCGGTCGCGGTTCTGGAGGAGGGTCTCGGCGTCACGGGTGGAGAGCTCGGTCAGGAGCCGCCGGCGGCCGTTCTTCACGCCTTCGGTTTCCATCAGGAACACGAGCTTGTCGGCACTCACCCGCACCGCGACCTGGGTGGCGACCTCCTCGAGCGACAGGTTGAAGATCTCGCCGGTCGGGGAGTAGCCGAGCGGCGAGATGATGACGATGTCGCCGTCGTCGAGGCGCTGGCGGATGGCGTCGATATCGACGCGCCGCACCTCGCCGGTGAGTTGCATGTCGATGCCGTCGAGCACGCCGATCGGCTTGGCGGTGATGAAATTGCCGCTCGAAACCCGGATCCTGGCCCCGGCCATGGGGGAATTGGCGATGCCGAGGGAGAGCATCGCCTCGATCCGGCTGCGCACCTGCCCCGAGGCTTCGAGCACGCAATCCATCGTCTCGGCGTCGGTCACCCGCAGTCCGAAGGCATAGCGGTTCTCGATGTCTTGCTGGGCGAGGATCGCCTCGATCTGGGGCCGTGAGCCATGCACCACGATCAGGCGGATGCCGAGGCTGTGCAGCAGGTTCAGGTCGTGGACGATGCCGAGGAAGGTGTCATCGGCCACGACCTCGCCGCCGAAGGCGATCACGAAGGTCTTGCCGCGAAACGCGTGGATGTAGGGCGCGGCGAGCCGGATCCACTGCACGAACGCGCGGGTGGTCGCCGAATGCGCCGTGGGCGCTGCATTGGGATTCGATGGCATCGTGACGAGGCGGACGAGGCCCGCCACGGGCGCTCGGGCGCGGCGGAATTATACCGCCCGGTCCCCGTCGCGGCGCCGGCCTCTATAATGATCGGTCGCCCGGCGCGTGCGGGATGCGATGCAGTCACAGCGCTGGCGTGGCCACCGCCGTTGGCTCGCGCCCTCGCCCGACCCAGCGCCCGTTCTCGCGCCTGACCTCATGTCCTCGCTGCTAGCCAATCTCAATCCCGAGCAACTCGCGGCGGTTACGCTGCCGCACGAGTCGGCGCTCATCCTCGCCGGTGCCGGCAGCGGCAAGACGCGCGTCCTGACCACCCGCATGGCCTGGTTGATGGCGACGGGGCAGGCATCGCCGCTGTCGGTGCTGGCCGTGACCTTCACCAACAAGGCCGCGAAGGAAATGCTGACGCGGCTCTCGGCCATGACCCCGGTGCACACCCGCGGGATGTGGATCGGCACCTTCCACGGCCTGTGCAACCGGCTGCTCCGCACGCATTACCGCGAGGCCAAGCTGCCGCAGCTTTTCCAGATTCTGGACACGCAGGACCAACTCGGCGTCATCAAGCGGCTCTACAAGGCGCATTCGATCGACGAAGAGCGCTTTCCGCCCCGGCAACTCCAGTACTTCATCTCCGCAGCGAAGGAGGAGGGGCTGCGTCCCAATGCGGTCGAGGCGCACGATCCGTTCACCCGGCGCCAGGTCGAGCACTTCGCGCTCTACGAGGCGCTCTGCCAGCGCGAAGGCGTGGTCGACTTTGCCGAGCTGATGCTGCGCAGCTACGAAATGTTGCAGGGCCACGACGGCTTGCGCGCGCACTACCAGAACCGGTTCTCGCACATCCTGGTCGACGAGTTCCAGGATACCAACCTGCTGCAGTACCGCTGGCTGAAGCTCCTCACGGGCACGCACACCGCCGTCTTCGCCGTCGGTGACGACGACCAGTCGATCTATGCGTTTCGTGGCGCCAACGTCGCCAACATGCAGAACTTCGAGCGTGACTTCGGCGCCGCGGACATACCCGTGCGGCTCATCAAGCTCGAGCAGAACTACCGGTCGCACGCCCACATCCTGGATGCGGCCAACGCTCTCATCAAGCACAACGAGGGCCGGCTCGGCAAGAACCTGTGGACCGACGCCGGCACCGGGGAGCCGGTGCGCGCGTTTGCCGCTCCCTCCGACTTCGACGAGGCGGCCTTCGTGGTCGACGTGGTGAAAGGACTCGCCGGCGATGGCGTCGTGTTGAGCGAGGTGGCCGTGCTGTACCGTTCGAACGCCCAGTCGCGGGTGCTCGAGCACGCGCTCTTCAATGCCGCCGTGCCGTATCGCGTCTATGGCGGCATGCGCTTCTTCGAACGCGCCGAGATCAAGCATGCGCTTGCCTACCTGCGGCTCGTCGCTTCGCCCGTCGATGACGGTGCATTCCTTCGGGTCGTGAACTTTCCGCCGCGCGGCATCGGCGCCAGGACCCTCGAGACTCTGCAGGACACGGCGCGAGCGCAGGGCGCAAGCCTTTGGCAGGCGGCATGCTCGGGCGCGGTCGGTGGCAAATCCGGAACCGCGCTCGCCGGGTTCGTGAAGCTGGTCGAGAGCATTCGCGCGGCGACCGACGGCCTGCCGCTCGCCGATGTCGTCGCGCACGTCGTTTCGGCAGCGGGCCTGGCGACGCACTACCGAGCGGAAAAGGACGGGCAGGATCGCGTCGACAACCTCGACGAACTCGTCAACGCGGCCGAGAGCTTTGTGCGGGAGACTGACTTCACCCCCGATGCGCCGGCGCTGGACGCGGTGGCGGATGCGATCGCCGGTGCCGGCCCGGGCGCGGTGCCCGGCGCCGCGCCGCGTCACGACGAATCGGTGCTGGCGGCGTTCCTGTCGCACGCGGCCCTCGAAGCCGGGGAGACGCAAGCCGCGGAAGGCCGTGCCGCGTTGCAGCTCATGACCGTGCACGCCGCCAAGGGACTGGAATTCCACAGCGTGTTCGTCACCGGCCTGGAGGAGGGCTTGTTCCCGCACGAGAACAGTCTTTCCGAAGCAGCAGGGGTCGAGGAGGAGCGACGGCTGATGTACGTCGCGATCACCCGCGCGCGGCGCCGCCTGTACCTCACCAACGCCCAGAGCCGCATGCTCCACGGCCAGGTGCGCTACCACATCCCGTCGCGCTTCATGAACGAGATCCCCGGCGAGCTCGTGCAGTGGCTGTCCCCCCAGCGTCCCCGCCTGTCGGCCATGGACGTCGACACGGCGGAATGGGGTCACCGCGTCGCGATGAGCCCTCGCGCGGGCCAGGTGCCGGCCTCGCGTGCCAGCGACGCCGGCGGCTGGCGTATCGGCCAGAACGTGCGCCACGCCAAGTTCGGTGCGGGCGTCATCACCGATGCGGAGGGTCGCGGAGCGGATGCCCGCGTGCAGGTGAATTTCAGGGAAGCCGGGGTGAAATGGCTGGCCCTGGAGTACGCCAAGCTCGAGGCAGCGTAGATCGCCGAGGTCGCGCGCGGCCCCGCGCCGTTCTCAGGACGTCGCAGGCGGCGTCTCGTCAGCGTGAAAGATATCGCGATAGCTCACGTAGTCGGATACGTGCAGCGTCGCAACCAGGAAGAAGAGGTAGGGCATCATCACCATGACCGCCACGGCCAGCGCCGAAGAAGGCGGAACGACCAAAGCGACGATCGCGGCCACGAAGCCCGGAATGACAACGCCGTAGAAGGCCACCAGCAGGCCGTACACGGCGAGCGGGCGCCAGTTGGCGAGGGTCGCCTGCAAGCTCAAGGCAATGGCCCGCCCGGCGCTGCAATCGTGAAATACCACCAGCGCGGGAGCGTACCAGAGGGCGAGCAGCACCGGCAGTGCACAGGCAGCCCCGAAGAGCATCGCCGCTTGCATGCTGCCCGCGGCGGCTCCCTCGTCGAGGGCGCCCTTGCCGGAGAGCACGTCGAGCAGTGCGCCACCATCCACGAGCGCGGTCGCGAGGACCGAAAGCGTCACGCCGACCAGCAGCACCACCCCGAGCGTCAGCAGCGCGAACAGGTTCGCCCGGAAGCCCTGGAAGAGCTGCTTCAGCTGCGGCCGGTTGCCGCGCTCCTGGCTCCACGCGGCGGCAAGGAACCCCACCGCGAACACCGGCTTCAGGACCGGCACGGCCAGCTGTCCGATCACGGGAATGACGTCGACCAGCGCCATCACGGCGTAGTACAGGAGCAGCAACAGCAGCCAGGGCACGCGCGCCCGCGAGAACATCGCAAACGCTTCCTTCAGCCAAAGCGCCCCGCGCACGGCCGGGTAGCGCGTGATCGCAACGGCTTGCTCAGCGGCCATGCGGCGTCTTGCCGGTCGCCGCGTCGCGCGCCGGAAGCGGGGCGGGATCGGCCACGCGATGACGCAGGATGCGCTCGAACTTCATGGGGTCATGCGCGTGCGTGAGCTCGCCGGCACGTGGCAGGAAGAGATCGTACAGCCGCGACAGCCAGAAGCGCAGGGCGGCGGCCCGTAGCAGCGTGGGCCACTGGCGATGCTCCTCCAGGTTCAGCGGCCGCTCGCCTTCGTATCCGTCGACGAGTGCCTGCATCAATTCCGGCACCAGCGCCCCCTCGGCGGTACCGTCGCGCTGCACGCACCAGTCGTTGACGGCTATCGCCAGGTCGTAGGCGAAATAGTCGGTCGCCGCAAAGCCGAAATCGATGATTCCCGAAACGCGATCGACATCGACGAAGAGCACGTTGTCGCAGAACAGGTCACCGTGGATCGCGCCCTTGGGCAGGTCCTCGCGGGTGTAGCCGGTCAGAAACTTGAGCTCGCCCGCGAGCAGGTCGTTCTGCCCTGGATCCAGGAACGGCCGCACGGCGCGCGCCGCCTGGCGCCACCAGGCAGGCCCTCGGCGGTTGGTGAGACGGGCCCGATAGCCGTTCGAGGCGAGATGGAGTCGGGCCAATGCGGCGCCGACTGCGGTGCAATGGCGCGCCTGCGGCGCGAGCACGGGTTCGCCGTCGACGCGCGCCACCAGTCCCGCCGGCTTGCCGTTCAGGATGCTGAACAGCGCGCCGGTGCGATCCGCGAGTGGCGCGGGCACCTCGACCCCGGCGCGGGCAAGATGCGCCATGAAATTGAGGTAGAACGGCAATTCTTCCGGCGGCAACCGCTCGTAGAGGGTCAGCACGAACCGACCGCGGACCGTGGTCAAGAAGTAGTTCGTGTTCTCGATGCCGGCCGCAATCGGGGCGAACTTGGCGACGTCGCCGATGCCGTAGCGGGTGAGCCACGCCTCGAGTTCGGGCTGGGTGACGGAGGTGTAGACGGACATCGCGACAGGAACCCGCGGCACTCGGCCGCGCGGCGGCTTACGAAGCGGACCCTAGAACGTGAACAGGACCCACAACGGCACCTTGAGTCCGGTGTCGTTGCTGTCACGTCGGATGAATGTATGGCCGGTTGGATCCGGAATGAGGTAGTAGGCGCGGCCGTGGGCGGGCGTGACGCGCACCCATTTCAGCACGCCATTGACGCGTGCCTCCTCCACCGTCTCGCCTTGACGCCGCGTGATCGTGACCTGCGGCTCGAGCTCGGGATTGACGTTCACTCCGGGTGGCGGCGGAACTTCGGGCAGGGGCTCCAGCCCGGGGGGCGGTGGCGCTTGCTGGGCGAGCACAAAGGGCGCAGGCAGGCCCGCACCCAGCGCGGCAGTCAGCAGCATCGCGGCGAGCAACGCTGCACGCGTACCCCGGTGCGCGCCCGAACGATCGACCTTGCCTGCGCGGGCAATGCGGTTGAGCTGCGGAGCGGCTGGGGAAAGCATGCACATATCTTACCAGCGCGGCGGCCTTGCGCTGCAGGAAAAGCGGGTCCGACCGGGTGCGACAGCAGAGCCGCGTTGCGTGGGCGGTACCGGGGCGGCGACGGGGTCCGGGCATGCCCGGGGTGGCGCATCGCCCGCGCCGGTGCGGGCCACGCGAGAGCGCGTCAGAGATTGAGCATCTTCTCGCGGTCGGCACGCGACGGATCGAACCCGCGATTCTCGTAGAACGTGAAGATTGCCTCGACGATCTCCTCCGGCTCCTCGAGGATCTGCATCAGTCCGAGGTCCTGCTGGCCGATCATCCCCTCGGGAACGAGGGTGGACGCGAGCCAGTCGAGGAAACCGCGCCAGAACGTGCCGCCCACCAGGATGATCGGGATCCGCCGGCTCTTGCCGGTTTGCACGAGCGTCAGGCATTCGGACAACTCGTCCAGCGTTCCGAAGCCGCCGGGCATCACCACGTAGGCCGAGGCGAAGCGCACGAACATCATCTTGCGCGCAAAAAAGTAGCGGAAGTCGAAGCTCACGTCCTGAAAGGTATTGCCGCCCTGCTCGTGCGGCAGGAGGATGTTGAGCCCGACCGCAGGGGATCGACCCGCGAACGCGCCGCGGTTGGCTGCTTCCATGAGCCCGGGTCCACCGCCCGAAATCACGCCGAACCCGGCATCGGAAAGCAGACGCGCGATGCGCTCGGCCTTCTCGAAGTAGGGATGATCGGCCTTGATGCGCGCGCTGCCGAACATCGACACCGCGGGACGGATGCCGCGCAGGCGCTCAGTCGCCGCCGCGAACTCTGCCATAATCCCCAGCACACGCCAGGCTTCCTGCCCGTTGGTCGTGTACATCGCCTGCGGATCGATCAGCTCCGGAATCTTGGTGTTCTGAAACATGCCTACGCTCGTCCTGGTAGATGGATCGTCGTACCTCTATCGCGCCTTCCACGCCCTGCCGGACCTGCGTACGTCACAGGGCGAGCCGACCGGTGCGCTGCGCGGCGTGCTGGCAATGCTCCGGCGTATGGTACAGGACGAGAAGCCCGACTTTTTCGCCGTGGTCTTCGACGCGCCGGGCAAGACGTTTCGCGACGCGTGGTACGCCGATTACAAGGCCAATCGAGCGGCGATGCCCGACGACTTGTCGGCACAGATCCAGCCTCTGCACCGCTGCATCCGCGCCGAAGGCTGGCCCTTGCTCATGGTCGAGGGGGTCGAAGCCGATGATGTGATCGGCACCCTCACGTGTGTCGCGCGCGAGCGCGACATCGACGTGACCGTGTCGACGTCGGACAAGGATCTCGCCCAGCTGGTGGGCCCGCGCGTCAAGCTCGTCAACACCATGAGCAACGAGACACTCGACGAGGCGGGGGTGCTCGCCAAGTTCGGAGTTCGCGCCGACCAGCTGCTCGACCTGCTCACCCTCACCGGGGACGCCATCGACAACGTGCCAGGCGTCGCCAAGGTCGGGCCGAAGACCGCCGCGAAGTGGCTCAACCAGTATGGCTCGCTCGATGGCGTCATGGCTCGCGCTGCCGAGATCGGTGGCGTGGTCGGCGACAACCTGCGCCAGGCGCTCGACTGGCTGCCTCAGGGCAAGCGCCTGCTGACGGTCAAGACGGACTGCGACATGCCGGTCGCAGCGCTCGACGATCTCAAGCTCGCGACGCCCGACCGCGCCGCGCTGCGCGAGCTCTACGGACGCTACGAATTCAAGACCTGGATGCGCGACATCGAGGCTGTCGCCAAGGGGGCGGATCCCGACCCCGCGTCCGATCGCGGCGCCGACGCGGCTGCAAGCCAGGCCACCGTACCGCTCGACGCGAACTGCGAGGTCGTCATCGATGCCGACGCCTTCGAGCGATGGTGCGCGGCAGTCGAGGCTGCCGGCCTCGTGGCGATGCATGTCGAGACGACGAGCCCGGAGCCGATGGAGGCGCGCATCGTGGGCATCGCCCTGGCGATCGCCCCCGACACGGCTTGCTATGTACCACTCGGTCATGGTTACGCCGGCGCGCCTGCCCAGCTTGGCGTCGAGCATGTGCTCGCCCGCCTCGGGCCATGGTTCGCCGATCAGAAGCGGCGCAAGATCGGCCACAATCTCAAGCAGGACGAGCACTCCCTTGCCAACCACGGCCTCGTCCTGGCCGGCGTCGCGCACGACACCTTGCTCGAGTCGTACGTCCTCGAGTCGCACAAGCCGCACGATCTCGACAGCCTTCTGCTGCGCCAGCTCGACGCGCGCATGGTCACGTATGCCGAGATCGCAGGCAAGGGTGCGGCGCAAATCCCGTTCGAGCAGGTGAGCATCGACCAGGCGAGCGCCTATTGCGGAACCAGCGCGGCCGTGGTCCTGCGCCTGCATGCCAAGCTCGGTCCGCGGATTGCCGCGGACGACAGGCTGAGCCGGGTCTACGGTGCGATCGAGATGCCGGTGCGCGAGATCCTGTTTCGCATGGAGCGTCATGGCGTGCTGCTCGACACGGGACTGCTCAATGCCCAGAGCCGCGAGCTCGGTGAGCGCATCCTGGCCCTAGAGGAGCAGGCGTACGCGACGGCTGGCCAGCCGTTCAATCTCGGCTCGCCCAAGCAGCTATGCACGGTGCTTTACGAGAAGATGGGGCTGCCGGTGCGCAAGAAGACGGCGACCGGTCAGCCATCGACCGACGAGGAGGTGCTGCAGGAGCTCGCGGCGGACTATCCGCTGCCCAAGCTCATCCTCGAGCATCGCGCGATGTGGAAGCTCAAGTCCACGTACACCGACAAGTTGCCGCAGCGGGTCAATCCGCGCACGGGCCGGGTCCACACGACGTTCAGCCAGGCGACCGCGGTCACTGGCCGGCTTGCGTCGCTCGAGCCCAACCTGCAGAACATTCCGATTCGAACGGCCGAGGGCCGGCGCATCCGCGAAGCCTTCGTCGCGCCACCCGGACACGTACTGGTGTCCGCCGACTATTCGCAGATCGAGCTGCGCATCATGGCGCACCTGTCCCAGGACCCCGCGTTGCTGCAGGCGTTTCGGGAGGGCTCGGATATCCATCGTGCCACGGCGGCCGATATTTTCGGTGTGGCGCCCGAGGCCGTGACCAGCGAGCAGCGCCGCTACATCAAGGCCGTCAATTTCGGGCTCATCTACGGCATGAGCGGCTTCGGACTCGCGATCCAGCTCGGTATCGAGCGCTCGGCGGCGCAGCAGTACATCGACAAGTACTTCGCGCGCTATCCGGGCGTGGCGGACTACATGCAGCGCACCCGCGAGCTCGCGCGTGGCCAGGGGTACGTGGAGACGGTGTTCGGCCGGCGGCTCTGGCTGCCGGACATCAAAGCCGCAGGCGGCCCGCGCCGCGCCGGAGCCGAGCGGGCCGCCATCAATGCCCCGATGCAGGGCACGGCAGCCGATCTCGTGAAACTGGCCATGATCGCCGTCGATGGCTGGATCGCGCACCAGGGGCTCGCAACCCGGCTGGTCCTGCAGGTCCACGACGAGTTGGTCTTCGAAGTACCGGAAGCGGAGCTCGAGCAGGTGCGCCGCGAATTGCCCGCGCAGATGCAGAACGTGGCGGAGCTGTCTGTGCCTCTCGTGGCCGATGTCGGCGCGGGTCCGAACTGGGAGCGGGCGCACTGATTTAGAGCGTCGCGGTGTGTCCGAGGTGGCGAAACATCGGTGTGCGCACGCCTGGGCCGACGCGCCCGGCCTGCCGACGTTGTAGGATTGCCGGGAGAATACGCAAATGGCTGCGCTTCGACGAACCATGCTGACTTTCCACAAGGAGCTTCTCATGTTGCCGACCAAGACGCTTGTCGTGCTCGCCCTGGCTTCCGTCGCGACCGCGGCGGCGGCGCAGGAAACGAAGGTCGCCATCGGCCTCTCGGGCTGGACCGGTTTCGCGCCGCTGACCCTCGCCAAGGAAGCCGGGCTCTTCAAGAAGCACGGTCTCGACGTCACGCTGCGCAAGATTCCACAGAAGGACCGCCATCTCGCGATCGCCTCGGGTGACGTGCAGTGCGCGGCCACTACGGTCGAGACCTGGATCGCGTGGAACGCCAATGGCGTGGCGACCACCCAGATCTTCCAGCTCGACAAGAGCTACGGCGCGGACGGCATGGTGGTCAAGCCGAACATCGCCAAGATTGCCGACCTCAAGGGCAAAACCGTCGCCGCGAGCGCTCCCGGCACGGCGCCGTACTTCACCCTCTCCTGGTTCCTCGCCAAGAACGGCGTGTCGGTCAAGGACGTCAAGGTGGTCAACCTCGAGCCGCAGGCGGCCGCCAACGCCATGATCGCCGGAACGAGCGACCTCGACGCAGCGATGACCTACGAACCCTATCTGTCGTCCGTGCGCGCCAAGCCCGAAGCCGGGAAGATCATCGCCACCACCCTCGATTACCCGATGGTGATGGACACGGTCGGCTGCACGCCCAGGTTCCTGGCAGACAATCCCAAGGCGGCCAAGGCACTGGCCGATGCCTACTTCGATGCCCTGGAGATGATCCGCAACGATCCGAAGAAGAGCTTCGAGATCATGGGCGCCGATGTGAAGCAGACCGGCGAGCAGTTCGAGGCCAGCCAGAAGTACCTGCGCTGGCAGGACAAGGCCGCGAACCAGAAGTTCTTTTCCGGCGAGCACGCGCAGTTCTCCAAGGAGGCGGCGCAGTTGCTGCTCGACACCGGCGTCATCAAACAGATCCCCGACCTCTCGAAGCTTGCCGACACCCGTTTCATCCAGTAGCCGATGCGGCCGCTGCAACCGGTCGCGCCGGGCGCGCGCATCGCGCTAGGCGTGGCGTTCTTCGTCGTGTTCGTGGCGGCGTGGGCGGCGGTCACGCTCGGTGGCTACGTCAGCAAGACCTTCCTCGCCGATCCCATCACCATGGTGCGGTCGGGCTGGACGCTGCTGACCGAAATGGGCTTCGGCTACGACATCGCGATGACCGTCTGGCGGGTGGTGGGCGGATTCCTCATCGCTACCGCGCTGGCGCTGCCCCTCGGCGTGGCAATGGGCACCTACAAGCCGGTCGAGGCCTTTTTCGAGCCCTTCGTCTCGTTCTCACGCTACCTGCCGGCTTCCGCCTTCATACCGCTGCTGATCCTGTGGGCCGGCATCGGCGAGGCGCAGAAGCTCGCGGTCATCTTCATCGGCAGTTTCTTCCAGCTGACGCTGATGATCGCGGTGATCGTCGGCAACACCCGGCGGGACCTGGTCGAAGCTGCCTATACCCTGGGCGCATCCGATCGTTCCCTCATCCGGCGGGTGCTGCTGCCGGGCGCGGCCCCGGAGATCGCCGAGACGCTGCGCCTGGTGTTGGGATGGGCGTGGACTTACGTGATCGTCGCCGAGCTGATCGGCGCCTCGTCGGGCATCGGCCACATGATCACCGACAGCCAGGCGCTGCTCGCGACCGACCAGATCATCTTCGGCATCATCGTCATCGGTCTGATCGGCCTGGCGAGCGACCTCGCCTTCAAGCAGGGCAATCGCCGGCTCTTCCCCTGGTCGCAGATCTAGCGGTCATGACGGATTCGATCCTGGCGATCCGTGGCGTGGCGCGCGCCTTTCCGTCGGTGCATGGCGGTCCCCCGACCCTCGCGCTGGAGGCGACCGACCTCACTGCGGCCGAGAACGACTTCATCACCATTCTCGGGCCTTCCGGTTGCGGCAAGAGCACGTTGCTGCGCATCGTTGCCGGGCTCGACCATCCGACGTCCGGGGAGGTCCTGCTCGACGGCCGGCGCATCGAAGGTCCGGGCTCGGATCGGGGCATGGTGTTCCAGAGTTACACGCTCTTTCCCTGGCTGGACGTGCTGGACAACGTCTGCTTCGGGCTGCGTGAGCGGGGTCTGCCCCGCAATCGCCAGGTCGAGGTTGCCCGGATGTTCATCGACAAGGTGGGACTCACCGGTTTCGAGCGTCACTATCCGAAGCAGCTTTCCGGCGGCATGCAGCAGCGCACTGCGCTCGCCCGCGCGCTCGCGAACGATCCGCGCATCCTGCTGATGGACGAGCCGTTCGGGGCACTCGATCACCAGACGCGCGAGCTGATGCAGGAACTCCTGCTCGGGATCTGGGAAGCGGAGCGCAAGACCGTGCTGTTCGTGACCCACGACATCGACGAGGCGGTATTCATCGGCTCCCGGGTGGTGGTCATGACCACGCGGCCGGGGCGCATCAAGGTCGATCGCGCCGTGCCGTTGCCGCATCCGCGGCACTATGCGATGAAAACCTCGCCCGAGTTCACCCAACTCAAGGCCGAGCTCACCGACGAGGTGCGCACCGAGGTGCTGGCCGCGCAGCAAGCGATGGCGACCGCGGGCGCGCGCCGCGACCGCGCCACGAGTTAGCCGCGGCCGGCGTGGTGAGCGAGCGGCGCGTTTCAGCGAGCGGCGTGTTCAGCGAGCGGCGTGTTCAGCGAGCGGCGAGCAGCCCGGCGTTGCGGGCCAGCTTCTCGATCTCGGCCCGCTCGTCGGCATCGACGCCGAGCTGCGGCGGTCGCACGGTCGCATGCGGGAAGATGCCTTGCAGCTTGAGCACTTCCTTCATGCGCGGCCGGTAGTCGCGGATCGGCGCCCGCCAGCAGTAGCGTGCGAGGGGTCCGAGCCGCTCCCAGATGGCGGCACCGCGTACGTAGTCGCGCTCCGCCGCGTGGCGCTGCATCGCCACGAGCTCGGCCGTCGCGGTGCCGGCGAAACCGATCAGGGCGCCGTCGCAGCCCATCACCATCGCCTCCCAGATGAACGTGTCGCTGCCGGTGAGAATGCCGAGCTTGCGCGGCAGGGTTTTGGCGGTGGCGATCGTCTCGATCGTCTTGGGCGTGTCGAACGACGCCTCCTTGAGCCCGATCACCTCGGGAATGGTCGCCAGTCGCGCCAACGTCTCGGGGGGGAAGTCGGGTCCGAATGCCTTGGGAAACTGAAAGGCAATCAGCGGCAGGCCGACGCCGTCGGCGATGGCCTTGTGATACTGGTAGATCATCTCGGCGGGAACCGGGTTGCCAAGGAAGGTGGGGAATGGCGGGAATACGGCCAATGCCTGTGCCCCGGCATCGCGCAGGGCGTTACCCCAGCGCACGGCGTCGCGCGTGGACCCGGCGATCAACCCCGATACCAGCGGGCAGGCGTCGCCGATCGCTTCGCGACATGCCTTGAGGATGTCGAGCTGCTCGTCCCGATCGAGGGCGGGGCCCTCGCTCGCATCCATGTTCATCGCGATGGCGGTCGGCCGTTGACCCGCGATCCAGGCGATGTAACGCGAGAGGGTGGGCCAGTCTACCGAGGTGTCGGGCAGCATCGGGAGGAACGGCGCGGCAACGATGCCTTGCAGGGTGAATCCGGTTTCGGGCCTGCTCATGACAATGATCCTCCGTGCCCTTCGACCGTGGCGGCATGCGTGCCGGTGCCCCGCAGCACGCCGCGATCGAGAAAGATGCGGGTGATGACGTCCTCCGCCTCGATGAAGGCCGGTAATCGACGCGCGTCGAGTCCGCGCGGTCGCGCCAGGTCGATGCGCAGGGTCTTCTCGATTTTGCCGGGACGCGGGCTCATCACCAGGACCCGGTCGGCGAGGAGCACCGCCTCGTCGATCGAATGGGTGATGAACACGACGGTCTTGCGGGTGGCGAGCCACAGCGACTCGAGGTCGAGCCGCATCTGCTCGCGGGTGAGTGCATCCAGCGCACCGAAGGGCTCGTCCATGAGCAGCAGCGGTGCATCGTGGATCAGCGCACGGGCAATGGCCACGCGCTGGCGCATGCCACCGGACAGTTCGTGGGGAAACCGATCGGCGAATTCGGCGAGGCCCACCTGGGCGAGCAAGGCCAGGGCACGCTCGCGATAGGTGCGCGGGTCGAGGCCCCGCAACTCCACCTGTACCAGCACGTTGTCGAGCGCGTTGCGCCATTGCAGCAGCACCGGGCTCTGGAATACCACGCCGACATCGGTTTGCGGCCGGGTGACGCGCACGCCGGCGACGCGCACTTCGCCGGCGCTCGCGGGTTGCAAGCCGGCGATCACCCGCAGCAGGGTGCTCTTGCCGCAGCCGGACGGGCCGACGATGGCGACGAACTCGCCGGGCGCGACGTCGAGGTCGATCGACTCGAGGGCGCGGGTGGCGGCGACGTTCCTGCCGGCGGTGTGCTGGTAGGTCTTGGTGACGCCGCGCAGTTCGACGTAGCCCGGCGGCACCTTGGCGGGGCTCGCGGCGGCGTCCGGGTCGTCGACCCGTTGAGGTGCGGTCGCAAGGTCGTGCGGCATCAGGCAGTCGCCCCCCGGCCGGCCATGTCGCCGCAGCGTGCCCTCCGTCTCGGCATCACGGCAGAAAGTCGTTGGTGTGAAACGCCGTCCAGGACTTGTCGGTGGCAAGCTCCCGGTAGGTGCGCAGGATGGTCAAGGTCTGGTCCCAGTCGGCCTGCGCACCCATTCCGATCTTGCCTTTGGAGTTCTTGGAATCGAGAAGGTCAAGGTCGACCATGAGCTGGTCGAGCGTGGATTGGCGGTTGAGGTCGGGCTTGGCCTTCATGGCGGCGTCGACTGCAGCACCCGGATTTTTCCTGGCTTCTTCCCACGACTTCACCGTGGCGCGCACGAAACGCTTTACGAGGTCGGGATTCTTGCGCAGGGTCTCGCCGGAGGTGAGGATCGTCATGCCGACGATGTTGGCGCCCCAGTCGGCATAGCGCATGGCGGAGGGATTGCCGCCCTTGTACTTGATCAGGAAGAACTGGTCGTCGGCGCCGCCCAGCAGCGCGTCGGCCTTGCGTTCCAGCACGGTGACGACCTTGGCGGCAGGATCGACCTGGACCATGTTGATCTTGGCGCAGTCGACATTGTTGGCCTTGCACACCCCCTGCAGGAGATGACCCAGCGGGTCGCCGGCACTGACCGCGACCCTCTTGCCTTCGAGGTCCTTGGGAGTCTTGATGTTGGCATCGGTGAGCGACACCACCGAGAAGCCGGTGGTGTTGAGGAGCGACATCACGCTCTTCACATCCGCGCCCTTGGACGCCGTGAGGATCACCGACGACGAGTCGGCAAGGCCGAACGTATCCGAGCCGGCGGCCACCGCCTGCACGGTATTGCCCGATCCGCGCCCCTCGTTGATGGTGAGGTCGATGCCTTCGGCGCTGTAGAAGCCGCGGTCCTTGCCATAGTAGAACGGCGCGTGCAGTCCGCCGAGATACCAGTTGAGTCGCAGGGATACCTTGTCCTGTGCCCACGCGGTCGTGCCGGATGCCAGCACGCACAGGGTGGCAAGCGTGCCGATCAATCGTGAAATGCTCATGCTCTTTTCCTCCTGGACCGGTCGGTCCTCTGGTCGATCACCGTCGACGTCTAAAGCGTCGCGTCGTTTTGCTGCGCCTGCTGGTTGACATGCCAGGGGATCGCCAGGCGCTCGATCACCTCGACGGCGTAGTACACGATCACTCCGATCAACGACAGCAGCACGATGGTCGCGAAGACCATGGGTGTATCGAGCTGGCCGTTGTACTGCAACAGCAGGTACCCGAGCCCCTTGTCCGACGCCACGAACTCGGCGACGACCGCGGCGGTCGCCGCGAGTGCGGCACCGACCTTGAGTCCGGTGAAGATGTGCGGCAGCGCCTGGGGCAGCGCGATCTTCAGGAACAGGCGGACGCCTCCGGCACCCGTCGTACGCGCGAAGTCCATGATGTCGCGATCCGCACTCTTGAAGCCGGCGATGCTCGATACCACGATCGGAAAGAACGAAAGCAGGAAAACGAGCAGCAGCTTCGGGGTGAAGCCGAAGCCGAACCAGATGATGAACAGCGGCGCGATCGCGATCTTGGGCACGATCTGCAGGAATACGATCACGGGGTATACCGAATGCTCCATGAACCGGGAATAGGCGATGCTGAGCGCAAGCGGAACGCTGACCACCACGGCCAGCGCGTACCCGGCCAGGATTTCGCGCGTGGTGACCCACGCGCCCTGCATGACCACCTCGTGGCGGCGCGAGAACTCCTCCCAGACCCGCGACGGCGGCGGCAGGAGGTATTCCTTGATGCCGAAGAGATGGACCGCGAATTCCCAGAGGAGGAACAGCATCACGAAGATCAGCAGCGCACCGACGCGCCGGCGCAGCCAGCCGGCGAGGGCGGCGCTCCGGCTGACGCGCGCCGCGGGAAGCGTTGCCGCGTCGCTCATGGCGCGGTGTGCCAGGGCGCAGGCGCTTCCGACAGCGCGAAGGTGCCGTACTCCGCCGGGATGTTGATCTCGATCACCTCGAGATCGTCGGAGCGCGCGATGACGTTATGAGCCACCCCCGCGGGCTGCGACAGCGCCCCGCCGGCCGTAAGGGTCACTTCCTCGGCGACATCCGCAAAACGGAAAGTGAGCGAGCCTTTCAGGACGTAGACGAAATGGCCGGTCATGTCGTGCCAGTGCCAGCCGGTGGGCGCCGGAAAGGGCCGGATCGCGCGAATATGCTTGGCGCCGATCGCGCCCGCAGTGGCCGCGGCAAGCCCGAGATCACGATACTCGACGTCGGCGCGCAGGCCTTCACGCTCGAAGTGCGCACGCGTGGCGGGCTGCGAGGCGAGCGCGCTCAACGCCTGGGCGAGTGCGAGCGGACCCGGGTAGCGCGGCGCTGCCGGTGCGGCGGATTCCTGATCGGCCATCTTGCTCCTCCTCGTGCCCTGTCCCGGGCCTTCATCCAATTGCCGTCCCATGGCGACGACTCGTCCTGCCATTCTGGCACGCGTCGCCGGCATTGCGTATGCGTCGCCGGCAACGCCGACTACATGGTGACGTTGACGGCGCCGCCGTCGATCAGCAGGTTGTGGCCGACGATGAAGCCGGCATGGGCGCTGCACAGGAATGCGCATGCCTTGCCGAATTCTTCCGGCGAACCGAACCGTCCGGCGGGCACCTCCGCACGTCGCGCCGCGGCGAATGCGTCGAAGTCCTGGCCCGCCTTGGCCGAGCGCTTGCGCAGGCCGTCGACCGTACGGGCGGTGTCGAATGGTCCTGGCAGCAGATTGTTGATGGTCACGTTGTGCCGCGCGACCTGGCGCGCGAGGCCCGCCACGAACCCGGTCAGACCGGTGCGCGCACCGTTGGAGAGGCCGAGGTCGGGCAACGGAGCCCGGACCGACCGCGACGTGATGTTGACGATGCGGCCGAAACGACGCTCGATCATGCCGTCGATGACGGCCCTGATCAGCATGATCGGCGTGATCATGTTGTCATTGAGGGCCTTCTGCCACGTCGGTTCGTCCCAGTCGCGGAAATCGCCGAGGGGCGGGCCACCCGCGTTGTTCACCAGGATGTCGGGTGCCGGACACGCGGCCAGTACCTGCGCGCGTCCTTGGGGGGTGGTGATATCGCACGCGACCGCGGTCACCTGCACGCCCGTGGCGCGGCGAATCTCGTCGGCGGTGGCCTCGAGCGTGTCCCGTGAGCGTGCATTGAGCACGAGGTCCACGCCTTCGCTGGCCAGTGCCATTGCGCAGCCCTGGCCCAGTCCCTGGCTCGATGCGCAGACAATGGCCTTGCGATGGCGGATGGCGTAGTCCATGGTGATCGAGGTCCCGGGTCTGTCAGTTCGTTGGCGGAAGGTCAGGCGGCGTGACGCTCTGGTCGCGCCGGACGCGAGGGCGGGGGCTTGTGGAACACGCCGTCCTTCATGATGGCGAGCAATCGCTCGCGCTGCTGGAGAATGTCGATATCGACGAGCGGATCGCCGTCCACGAGCAACAGGTCGGCGAGCGCCCCCTCCCGTATCACGCCGAGCTCGCCCGGACGACCCATGAGCTCGCCGCCGAGACGCGTCGCGGCGACGATCGCCTCCATCGGCGAGAATCCCATCAGGTCGACGAAGAAGCGCAGGTCGCGCGCGTTGTTGCCGTGCGGATTCCAGGCGAAGCCATAGTCGCCTCCCGGCAGCACCCGCACGCCGCGCCGCTTGAGCTCGATCATGCGCTCGACCGTCATGTCGAGATCGCGCTCGACGCGTGAGCGCAGCGCGGGAGTCGACGGCAAGCCATGGCGCCCGGACTCGTGCAGGCGTGTCCAGGTGACCGACATCGCCGGGGCGACGAACACGCGGTCCTTGTGCGCCTCGAGCAGGTCGAGGGCCTCGGCATCGGCGCATGTCGCGTGGTATATCACGTCGACGCCGTGGCGCACGCACATCTTGACCGAGGCGGCGCTGCGCGCATGGGCGGCGACTTGCTTGCCGCGTTCCCTCGCGACCTCGCACACGGCAGCCACCTCGTCGTCGGACATGAGCGTCTGGGCCGACGGGATTGCGGGCGTGGATGTATCGCCGGAAGGCACGATCTTGAGCACGTCCACGCCCTCGCGGCAGGCTTCGCGCGCGGCGCGGCGGAACTCCACCGGTCCGTCGCAGGGCAGCGTATACATCGCCTCGCCCGGGTCGAGATGCAGCTGGCGGAGATCTCCGACACCGCCGGTGACGGTGAACTGCACGCTCGCGGCGAGCAGCCGGGGGCCGGGGAACCGGCCGCTGTCGATGGCATTGCGGGTGACGACGTCCAGCCGCGGCTTGGTCGCGGCCGCGGAGAAACACGACGTGAAGCCCGCGTCGAGATAGAGCCGCGCATGCGCCAGCGTCAGCAGCAGGTGCTCTTCCACCGGCAACGAGGTTAGCGCATGCGGCGTCGCCTGGTCGACGAACGACAGGTGCGCGTGCGGCTCGACGAGCCCGGGCATGAGCGTGGCGCCCACGGCGTCGACCCTTACGGTGCCCTCGGGGACGCGCAACTCGCCGGGCCTGCCTACCGCGCTGATCCGATTGCCCGTGACGAGCACGTCGGCCAGCACCGGCGGTGCACCAAAGCCATCGATCACGGTCGCGCCGACGAACAGTGTCGCGGTCATGAGAACCCGGCGCGCGAGCGCCCTCTTGGCACCCGCCGAGAGGCTCGGAGCCGGGTCGTGACCGCGCGGCGCGGAACGTCGCCGGACTTGGGCATGGGCTTGCCTTCGATCATGGCGAAGACGCTGTGCTGTCGAGGCGCATGGCCGGGCCGGCGTGCCTCGGTGCGTGCTGTCGCGTCCAGACCGGCCAGAGGCCAGTGAGTTCGCGCGTTGCCGCGGCGAGGCGCGGGACGAGTGCCTTGACCCGAGGTCCATCCAGTCGCGCCGTCGGTCCGGCGATCGACACCGTGCCGATTACCGGAGCATGGGGCGCATCGACGCCGCGAAAGGTCGCGGCGAGCGCGGTCGTGCCCGGCTCGCCTTCGTCGATGGCCAGCGCGTGACCGCGGCGGCGGGTGGCGGCGAGCTCCTGGCGCAGGACAGGGGCGCTCCTGATGACCCGGGGACCGAAACCGGCAGGGACCCGAAAGCCGCCGCGAGCGCGCACCCGAGCGAGGGCCTCGTCGTCGGACAGGGTGGCGAGCCACGCCTTGCCGGTGGCCGTGGCATGCAGCACGACTTCGCGCCCCATCGAGGGCTCGTAGCGCAACCCGGCGGTAGCGCCCTGGGCGCAGGCCACCCACGCCAGGGTGTCGCCATCGACGAGCGCAATCCGCACGTACTCGCCGCTGTCCGCCGCGAGCCGGTCGAGCGCCGTCTGCGCCACGTCGGGCAGGTGATGGGCATCGAGGTAGCGAAACCCGAGCAGCGCGAGCTTGAGCGACAGGGCGTAGTCCTGCGAGAGCGCATCCTGCTGCACGTAGCCGCGCTCGGCGAGAGTTTGCAGCAACCGGTGCAGGGCGCTCTTGCCGATGCCGAGCGTCGTCGCCAATGCCCCCAGGGAGAGGCCACGGGCGTGCTGGGCGAGCACTTCGAGCACCGCGAGACTGCGGTCGACGTTGGCGACGGACATCAGGAGCCTGGCGGGTTCTGTCCAAGGTCTATCTGGAACGTCATTCCATTATCTCCCGACCTGCGCTAGAGTCAAGTCCGGCGATGATCCAGCGCGGGAGGGACGGGTGGGACTTCTGGGAAGCGGTGCAGTCGCGATCTGGCACGACATCGTGTCCGAGGGGCGCGCAATTTTCTATGGCTGGCATGGTGAGGAGCACATGCCCGAGCGAGCCGCGGTGCCGGGGTTCCTGCGTGGCCGCCGTTACCTCGCCCTGCAGGGCGCCCCGGAATTCTTCAACCTCTATGAGACCGCGGGCACAGACGTGCTGTCCGGTCCCGATTATCTCGAACGCCTGAATCATCCGACCCCCCGCACGCGTGCTGCCGTGGCGCATTTCCGCAACGTCGCGCGCTCGCTGTGCGACGTGGCGGCGAGTCACGGCCGCGGTGACGGCGGGTTGATCGCGACCCTGCGCTATGACGTCGCCCCCGATCGCGCCGCGGGCCACCGCGCCGTCATGCAATCCAGGGTTGCGGCGCTCGCCGGCGAACCCGGCGTCGCGGGCGCCCATTTCCTGGTGACCGACTTGGCGGCGAGCGGCGTCGAGACCGCGGAACGCCGCGCGCGGGCGAGCGCCACCGACACGCCGGGTGCCGTCGTCCTGCTCGAATGGTGGGGCGACTGCGACGGGCTGCGCGAACGTTGCGCGGCGCTGGTGCAGGATGGCGCGTTCGCGGCGGCCGCCGCGCCGCCGGAGCTCGGTATCTATCGGCTGCAGAATGCCTGCGCCCGGCACGATCCGGGCGCGCCGAGCGGGCGATCCTAGCGCTGGCTGCGACACCTGAGACCGCGTGGCGCGGCACCCCGACTCGCTACCCCGCCGTCAACCTGCGCCGCGTACGGACGCCGGGTACGGACGCCGGGTCCGGACGCCGGGCACGCAAGTACGCGG
>JBDTWB010000002.1:0-58489 GCA_040006895.1 Casimicrobiaceae bacterium
AGAAGAAGTAGAGCTGGACGAGCGGCGGCGTGTTGCGGAAGAACTGGATGTACCAATGGGTCACGCCGCGGAGGAGTCGCAGGCGCGAACCCTGCAGCCAGGCACCCACGATGCCGATCACCACACTGAACAGGATGCAAAGGCCGGACAACTTGACCGTCATCCAGAAGCCCTTGATGAAGCGGCCGCGATCGAAGGAATCGTAGAGGATGGTGAGGTTGATGCCGGTCGCGTCATGCAACCAGCGGAACCACGCCCAGAAGGACTCCATCGACTAGGTGCTCGGGTGGCGACCCGGGGACGCGCGTGCGGCGAACGCGCCCCGGGCGACCGGTCCGATTACTTGTACTTGGCGCGCATCTCCTCGCCGAACTTGGTGGGTTTGATGTTCCACTTCTTCTCGAGGTCCTGGATCATGCCGCTCTTGTGCCACTCGGCGACCATCTTGGAAATGGCATCGGCGAGGCCTTTTTCGCCTTGCTTGACGGCGAGGCCCCATGGCACGAACAGGATCGAGTCGAGCGGCATGTCGTAAGCGCTCCACTCAGCCTTCTGCAGCTCCCCGACGATCGCGGTGTCGTCGTAGGCGAAGGCGACGCAGTTGCCGTTCTTGAGCGCCGCATAGGCTTCGGCGGTGCCCGGGAAGGCCACGCCTTCGACGCCATACTTCTCCTGCAGCTCCTTGTTGTAGAAGGCACCCTGGATCAGGCAGACCTTCTTGCCCTTGAGGCCATCCCAGCTCTTCAGCGCGGCGGACTTGAGCGCCAGCACGTTGGTGCCCGAGCCATAGTAGTTGGGATCGATGATGTCGACGATCTTGCGGCGCTCCGGCGTATCGCTCATGGTCGCGAGCATGACGTCGATCTTGCCCTGCTGCAGGAACTGGATGCGGTTGGAGGCGACGACCGGTACCAGCTCGAGCTTCACCCCGAGACGCTTGGCGATGTCGGCGGCGAGATCGGGTTCGAAGCCGACGATCTTGCCCGACGGGTCGAGGAAGCCGAACGGCCGGTAGTCGGCCTTGGTCCCGACGACGAGCGTGCCTTTCTTCTTGATGTCATCCACGGCATCGGCGCGGGCTATCTGCGTTCCCAGCACCGCCAGCGCCAGGGAGGCGACGGCAACCGAAACGTATCGCTTGAACATGATGGTGATCCTTGTCGTATGGAAATGTCGATCGAAGCCGCTCGTGACGGCCTCCCTTCGGCGAAACTCTTGAAGCGTACCCTGACATCGGCGGGCGGGCGAGTCCCGCACGAACGCGTGGCCCCCCTGACCGCCGGGCGCCTCCGCCCGCGAACCTACCTCAATCACGTCAGGCTGCACGTGCCGACGTCGAACCCGCCCCCCGCGACCGGGTAAGGGCATCCCGCGATTCCCGTAACGCCTGGTCGAAAATCGTGATCGCGAGGTCGATCTCGGCCGTCGACACGGTGAGGGGCGGGGCGATCCGCCACACCGATCCCCGCTCCGGCCGGCGGCGGATGTTCATGCTGAGCCCGAGCTCCAGGCAGCGCGCCGTGGTGAGGGCGCCGAGCTCGTGGTGCGGCGTTCGCGTCTCGCGATCACGCACGAGCTCGATCCCCCGGAGAAGCCCCATGCCCCGCAGGTCGCCGATCTCCTCGAACCGGGCCTGCAGCTGGGCAAGCCCGCTGGCGAGATAGGACCCCATCTCGGTGCTGCGCGCGAGCAGTCGTTCCTGCTCGATGGTCTGCAGCACGGCAAGGCCGATGGCAGCCGGCAGGGGATCAGAGACGTGCGAAGTATAGAAGGCGAACCCCCGTTCGTGGCACTTTGCCTCGATCTCGTCGCTGGTGATCACCCCGGCGAGCGGCATGCCCCCACCGAGGGTCTTCGACACCGTCATGAGGTCGGGCGTCACCCCGAGATGCGCGGCGGCGAACCAGTGCCCCAGCCGGCCGAACGCCGTCTGCGCCTCGTCGAAGATGAGCAGCATGCGTCGCTTGCGTGCTTCCTCCCGCAGGGCCGCGAAATAGCCAGCCGGGGGCACGATCACCCCACCCGCACTGATGACCGGCTCGGCGATCACCGCCGCGGGCGCGCCGGTCGACTGCATGTCGTACAGCTCGAAGCCGATCTTCATGCAGGTGAAGTCGCACGTGTCGCGACAGTGCCGCACCGGGCAGCGATAGGCATTGGGCTCGGGCAGCACGAACGAACCGGGCATGCCTGGCCCGTAGCCCTTGCGGTCGCTGGCGAAGGACACCGCCCCGGCATTGCCGGTCACCCCGTGCCAGGAACCGCCCAGGCCGACCACTTCGTAGCCGCCCGTGTAGAGCTTGGCCATCTTGAGCGCGGCATCGTTGCTCTCGCTTCCGGTGCTGAGGAAAAGCGACTTGTGCAACGGCCGCGGCACGAGCTTCGCGAGCTTGGCGGCGAGCTCGACGACGCTCTTCGGGATCATCCCCGAGAAGAGGTGCAGCGCCGTGTCGCAGCTCTTCTTGATCGCGGCGACGATGTTGGGATGGCTGTGCCCCACCGTGGCGCACATCTGCCCGGAGGTGAAGTCGAGGATCTTCCTGCCGCGCGCATCCCAGACATAGCATCCCTGGGCGCGCTCGACCACCTCGGGATAGATGTCGCCGCCGTAGCGAACGAGATGCTCGCGGATGTCCTGCGGCGTGTCGGCAGCCTCGCTCATCGTGCTTCTCCATTGACCGCAACGCGCCCGCTGGAAATCCGAAACATCGGCCATGGGGTCGGCGAGGCGGAATTATCAACCGAAAACGCGCGTCCGGGTCGCGTGGCGGCGCGGCGACGTATGGACGACGACCATCGCCGCACGCTACCCTTCCCGTCATGGACCTTTTCGCCTTCCTCGAAGCGCAAGGCATACGCGCCGAGACCCACGACCACCCGCCGGTGATGACGGTGGAGGAGTCGCTGCGACTCGTCCCGTCGCTGCGCGGCCACAAGACCAAGAACCTGTTCCTGCGCGACAAGAAGGGCCAGCGGCATTTCCTGGTGACCGTACCGCACGATCGGGCCGTCGACCTCAAGGCCCTGGGCGATGCGCTCGACGGCTTGCGCCTCGGGTTTGCGTCCGCCGACCGGCTTTACGAGCGCCTCGGCATCCGTCCGGGTTCGGTCAGTCTGCTGGCGCTGTGCAACGACGCGGCCCACGCGGTCGAGTTCGTCATGGACCGGGGCTTGTGGGAAGCCGACGCGGTTCAGGCGCACCCCCTCGTCAACACCCAGACGCTCGTGCTCGAGCACGCCGACCTGGTGCGCTTCCTCGCGGCCACGGGCCACCTTCCGCGAGTGATCGACGTCCCCGGCACGACCCTCGAGTTTCCCGCCGACGACCCGCCGCCGGAGTAGCGCGATCGGGCACCGGCACGCGCCAGGGTGCGGTGCCCAATCTAGCGCAGGCGACCGCTCCAACGCGCCGCGAGGGCGGCGAGGCCGGCCAGCAGGACCGCCAGCCCAAGCTCGACCTGGGGATAGCGATTGAGCCCCGCCGTGACGGTCCGCGCCGGCTCGGGTCGCACGGCCCGGGCCTTCCGGGCGGCAGATGCCGATTCGCCGCTGGGCGCCGACCGTGGCGTCGCTGCGTCCTCCATCGCGGGTGCGCCGGGGGGCACCTCCGGGACCGGTTCACCTTGGCGCGAGCCGTATCGATAGCTGTAAACCCACGTGAACTCGGCGCCCAGCAGAAAGATCTGCGCCGAGTAGTAGACCCAGAGGAGCACCACCGCCAGGGAACCGGCCGCGCCGAAGGTCGACGCCGCGGCGCTCCTGCCGAGGTAAAGCCCGATCAGGAACTTGCCGACGGTGAACAGGACGGCGGTCACCCCCGCGCCGATCCAAACGTCCCGCCAGCTGATGCGGGTCCGCGGCAGGAACTTGTAGATCAGCGCGAAGAGCACCGTAACGACTCCCAGGCTGAAGGCGATGTTGACGATCTGGAGCAGGATCTGGGAACCCATGAAGTACGGCCCCCATAATTTGGAGAGTGCTGCAATGCCGGCACTCGCGGCCAGCGACACGAGCAGCAGGAACCCGATTCCGAGAATCATCCCGAAGGAGAGCACACGGGTGCGGACCAGCTTCCAGATCCCTTCCTTCTTGGTTGCGGCAGGTGCGCGCCAGATGCGATCCAGCGCCGACTGCAACTCCCCGAAGACCGTGGTCGCACCGAAGATCAGCGTAACCACGCCGATGATGGTCGCAATGGTGCCTTTGCCAGGATCGCTCGCGCTTTTCACCATGGACTGGATGGTGGCGGCGGCCTCGTCCCCCATGAGACCGCGCAGCTCATCGAAGATCTGTCCCGTGGCCGCCTCACGCCCGAACACGAAGCCGACCACCGCGATCACGATCAACAGCAACGGCGCGATCGAGAACACCGTGTAGTAGGAGATGGCCGCGCCCATGCTTGGGGCGAAGTCATCGATCCAGGACGACACCGACTCCTTTGCGAGCGCCCATAGCTTGCGCGGGTTGGTGAGGACATGGTGCGTAGCGGGGTGCATGCGAGCCTCCATTTCGTGTGCGAATAATAGCTGCAAGGCTCATGCCACAGGCGGCGGTCCAAGGATGGACGATCCGCTTCGAATGCCCCTCGCGTCCCGGGCTCCGGGGATGATTCGAGGAGGGTTACGGGCTCGCGGCGACCGGCACCTCGACAGGCCGGCGGCTCGGTCCAGAGGCGGGTTGGATGTGAGTGTGCAATGCATCGCCGCACCATGGCGATTCTTGCACGGCTGCAGGGGTGGCAGGTCCGTGAAGGCCATGGCCAAGCGGGAATGCACCCACGCCCCGACGTCGCATGCCGCCCAGGGAACTACTTGCCGATGCAAAATCGCGAGAAGATCGATCCCAGCAGGTCGTCGGACGTGAACACCCCGACGATGGCAGCCAAATCATCGTGCGCCTGGCGAAGCTCCTCGGCAAAGATTTCCAGCGCCGGGTTCATGGTGGCCAGCATGGCACCGGCCACCTCAGTGTGGCGAAGGGCGGCGCAGAGCGCCTCCACATGACGGGCACGGGCCAGGAACACGGTCTCGAGATTCGATTCGACGCCGAGCGCACCCAGCAGCGCATCCTCGAGCGCCGGCACGCCCGCCCCCGTGCGCGCCGATAGCCACACGTCCCATTGGCGCGAGCCTTGCTGCGTCGGCACGAGCCGTGGTTCGATGGCCGCGAGGTCGATCTTGTTATGGACCACGATGCGCGGCAAGTGCGGTGGCAGCGCCGCGAGGATCGCCTGATCGGCATCACCCGGTGTTCCGGCATCGGCGCGGGCGTCGACGACCACGAGCACGAGTTCCGCCTGGGCGACGGCTGCCCACGTGCGCTCGATGCCGAGCGTCTCGATCGGATCCTCGGTCGGGCGCAGCCCGGCGGTATCCACGATCGTCAGGGCGATGCCGCCCACGGCCACGTGGCCGCGCAGGGTATCGCGCGTGGTGCCCGGTATATCGGTCACGATGGCGAGGTCATCGCGCGCGAGACGGTTGAGGAGGCTCGACTTGCCGACGTTCGGCCGACCGATCAGCACCACCGTCACGCCCTCGCGCAGCAGCGAGCCTTCGCGGGCCCGCGCCAGCAGCGCGGCCAGGTCGGCCCGGATGGTCGCGATGCGTCCGCCCGCATCGGCGGCGCGCACGAAATCGATATCCTCGTCGGGGAAATCGAGCGACGCTTCGGTGAGGGCACGCAGTTCGATCAGGGCGTCGGCGATGGCATGCACCGCCCGGGAGAATTCGCCCGACAGACTGCGCGTCGCGGCCCGCGCCGCAGTGGCAGTGGAGGCTTCGATCAGGTCGGCGACGGCTTCGGCCTGGGCGAGGTCGAGCTTGCCGTTGAGGAAGGCGCGCTGGGTGAACTCTCCCGGCGCGGCGAGGCGCGCCCCGAGTTCGAGACAGCGGTCGAGCACGAGTTGCAGCACGGCCTTGCCGCCATGGCCGTGCAACTCGAGGACGTCGTCTCCGGTGTAGGAGTGCGGCGCGGGGAAGAGCACGGCGATGCCCTGGTCGAGCGGCTCGCCGTGCGTCGACCGGAACGTGGTGAGGGTCGCCCGCCGCGGCACGAGCACCTTGCCGACGATGCCCGCCGCGACCGACGCCACCCCGGCACCGGTGACCCGCACCACGCCGATGCCGCCGGTACCCGGTGGTGTCGCGATGGCGGCTATCGTGTCGGTGGCCGTTCTCATCCGTCCGCCTCGTCGGCTATGGGGCCCCGCCGTGCCGGATACCGTGCACGTGCGCAGCCGCGACGAGCCTCTCCGCTACGCCCGCGATCGCCCACGCCCGCCGGCAAGGCGGCGGCAAGGCAGTGGCACCGCCGCTTGTAGGCGAACGCTGGGGACTAGCGGCGACGCGCCGCCGCCACCTCGGCCTCGCGCGCCAGCACCCGGTTCATGTGCCACTGCTGGCCGATCTGCAGGGTGTTGTTCACCAGCCAGTAGAGCACGAGCCCGGCGGGGAAGAACAGGAACATCACCGAGAACGCGATCGGCATGATCTGCATGATCTTGGCCTGCATGGGGTCCTGGATCGGCGTCGGCGACAGCCGCACCTGCAGGTAGGCCGTGACGGCGTAGATCACCGGCAGCACGAAGAAGGGATCGGGCGCGGACAGGTCGTGGATCCAGCCGACCCACGGCGCATGGCGCAGTTCGACGGCCGACAGCAGGACCCAGTACAGCGCGATGAACACTGGAATCTGCACCACGATCGGCAGGCATCCTCCCAACGGATTGATCTTCTCCGTCTTGTACATCTCCATCATCTTCATCTGGAGCTGCTGCTTGTCGTTGGCGTACTGCTCCTGCAGCGCCTTCATCTTGGGCGCGATGACCTTCATCTTGGCCATCGACCGCGCGCTCGCATGGTTGAGCGGATAGAAGACGCCCTTGATGATGATGGTGAGGACGATGATCGACCAGCCCCAGTTGTGGATGATCGAGTGCAGCCACTTCAGCAGCCAGAAGAGCGGCGCCGAGATGACCGTGAAGATGCCGTAGTCGACCACGAGGTCGAGCCCGGTCGCGAGCTTGGCCAGCACACCCTGTTCCTGCGGACCCGCGTACAGCGGGACGCGCACTTCCCCCGTCGCACCCGGCGCGATCGTGCCCACCGGCACGATGACCCCTGCCGCGTACAGGCCGTTGTCGAGCTTGCGGGTGTAGAACTCGCGACCCGTCTTCTTCTCGTCGGAGGGCAGCCACGCCGTCACGAAGTAGTGCTCGACCATGCCGACCCAGCCGTTGTCGGTGGTCTTGGTGTACGGCAGCTTGCGGGTCGGGTCGGCGGCGAGCTTGTCCATGTCGGCGAAGTCGACCTTCTTGAACTTGTCGGTCTCGTTGTAGATGACCGGCCCGACGTAGGACGCCGGGGCCATCGAGCTCTGTCCTCCCTGGTGCTTGATGTCGCGGGTGAACTGGAAATACGCGTACGGCGAGATCGGCTGCGCCGTCGTATTGGTGATGTCGTAGGCGACGTCGATCACGTAGCTGCCGCGATGAAAGGTCAGCGTCTGGATGATCCTGGCGCCGTCCCGGCCGGTGGCCTGCAGTCGCACCTCGAGCTTGTCCTGGCCGGCGGCGAGCTCGCGCGGCCCGGCCAGCACCTCGAACACGGTGCGATGGTTCGGCAGGCCTTCGCCCAGCAGTCCCGACTGCGCGATCAGCGTGCGCTCCGGGGTATGGAGCAGCGGGTAGTACGGCTTGGCGGCGTCGGTCGCATCGCGATGCTTGGCAAGGGCGATCTCCTCGATCACGCCGCCAGCGGTATTCACCTGGGCCGTGAAGAGATCGGTGCGGACGGCGAAGCGCTCGCCGCCGGCGGCGGCGCCCGATCCGGGCGGGGCGACCGCCGTGGCAGCCCCCGGCGGTGCGGGGGTGTCGGTCGCCGCGCTCGGCGCGCTTTTCGCCGCAGGCGCCGTAGTGACGATTGGCACTGGCGGACGATGCTCGCGTTGCCACGCCTCCCAGAGGAACAGGGCCGAGAACGAGAAAATGATGAACAGGACGAGGCGTTGCGTATCCATGTGGACCTTGTTGGCCGGGCGGCTAGGGAACCGGGTCGTAGCCGCCGGGATGATACGGGTGGCAGCGCGCGACGCGCCGGAGCGCGAGCCAGGTGCCGGACAGAGCGCCGTGGCGCTCGACTGCTTCGCGAGCGTAATCGGAGCAGCTTGGATAGAAGCGGCAGTTCGCACCGAGGAGCGGACGAAGCAGGTACTGGTAGCCGCGGATGAGCCCGAGCAGCACCGTTTTCATGCCTCGGTCCCCGGCGCCGGCAACCGGCCCAGCAGGCGCGCCGCCTCGGCCGCGACCACCTTGAATTCGGCACGCGAGCACGGTCGCTTCAATCGCACGATGAGGTCGTAGGGGTCGATCTGCGGACGCGCCGCGCGCACGATGGGCCGCAGCATGCGCTTCACGCGGTTGCGATCGACAGCCCGCGACAGGGCCTTCTTGCCCACGACGTAGCCCACCCGGCCGACGGGACCGCGCGCAGGCATCCAGACCAGCTGCACGAACCGGCCCTCCTGCCTGCGACCGCACTGGAAGACGGCTTCAAACGCCCCCTGGCCGGTCAGGCGATGACGACGGGATCCGCGCGGGTACTGCGGGAGTGCGGGCGCCGCGACTTCGGCAGGCGAAGCAACCGCATCAGTCGAGGTAGCGGCAGCAGTGGCGGTCGCGACAATCGGCGGTGCGGTCAGGGCGCGAGGCGTGCGCGGCCCTTGGCGCGACGCGCGGACAGGACCTTGCGGCCGCCCACGGTCTTCATCCGGGCGCGAAAGCCGTGCGTCCGCTTGCGCTTGACGACGGATGGCTGGTAAGTGCGTTTCATGATGGGCTCACGTGTGTAAAAAGCCTTACATTAGAACCTGTTATCGCCTCCCTTGTCAACGGCCGTAGCGCGCCGCAGGGATGGTCGTCGGGCGGCGGCAAGGGTCGGTCGACGCCCGGCCCTGGGCGCGACGCGCGCGCGCACCAGCCATCGCCGGCTCCTGTGGATAACCGGGATCCAGCAGGCTACAATCGGTCGGAACGGATCCCGGACCCCCGACCGCCTTCGCACGGTTGCGCCTGGCCCGATCCGAAGAAGTCACCGCCGGGGAGCCGTCGGTGCCAAGAAAAAAGCCGCCCGCAGCACCGCCCCTGAAGGACCGTCTCGGCATGTCGTCCGTTCCCGATTTCTGGCAGCACTGCCTGGATTGTTTTCGCCAGGAACTCACCCCGCAGCAGTTCAACACCTGGATACGCCCGCTGTCGATCGCCCCGGCCGATGACGGCTATCGCCTGCTGGCGCCCAACCGGTTCGTGCTGCAGTGGGTGAAGGAGCGCTTCGCGCCGCGCATCGCCGAGCTCGCCTGCGTCGGCGAGGGCGGACCCGTCGCGATCTCGTTCGGGGTCAGCGAACCCGCCGCGGAATCGCCGGCCGCCCGCAGCGCGACGCCCCCGGAGCCATCGCCACCGCCGCCAGCCTCGGTGGCCCAGCCCAGACGCTCCGAATTCGCGCCGCCACCGCGCGAGGCGCGCGCCGCGTTGTCCATCGAGCCGAGCAGCACCGTCGCCCGGGTCGCCACGCCTCGCCGCAATGAGCAGACGAGCGTCAATCCGACGTTCACCTTCGAGAGCTTCGTCTCCGGCAAGGCCAACCAACTCGCCCGCGCCGCCGGCATGCAGGTCGCCGACCACCCGACCGCGTACAACCCCCTGTTCGTGTACGGCGGAGTCGGTCTGGGCAAGACTCACCTCATCCAGGCCATCGGCAATTCGATCCTGCAGCGCGAGCCGACTGCCAAGATCCGCTACATCCACGCCGAGACCTATGTCTCCGACGTGGTCCGGGCCTACCAGCACAAGAGCTTCGACGAATTCAAGCGTTACTACCGCTCCCTCGATCTGCTGTTGATCGACGACATCCAGTTCTTCAACGGTAAATCCCGGACCCAGGAGGAGTTCTTCTACCTCTTCAACACGCTGATCGAGGCCCACAAGCAGGTCGTGATCACGTGCGACACCTATCCCAAGGAGATCTCCGGCATCGAGGAGCGCCTCATCTCGCGTTTCGGATGGGGCCTGACCGTGGCCCTCGAGCCCCCGGAGCTGGAGATGCGGGTGGCGATCCTGCTTGCCAAGGCGGCGGCGACCCGGATCAAGCTCGACGAGCAGGTCGCGTTCTTCGTCGCCAAGCATATTCGCTCGAACGTGCGCGAGCTGGAAGGCGCCCTCAAGCGGGTTGCCGCGTACTCCAACTTCCACGGCCAGGAAATCACCCTGCCGGTCGCCAAGGACGCCCTGCGCGACCTGCTGGCCGTGCAGAACCGGCAGGTCTCGATCGAGAACATCCAGAAGACGGTCGCGGACTACTACAAGATCCGCGTCTCGGACATGCACTCCAAGAAGCGCTCCCGCGCGGTGGCTCGGCCGCGTCAGGTCGCGATGGCGCTGGCGAAGGAGCTGACCCAGCTCTCGTTACCCGATATCGGCAGCAATTTCGGCGGCCGGGACCACACCACGGTGCTGCACGCTTGCCGACAGGTCGCGAAACTGCGCGAGACCGTTCCCGAGATCAACCACGACGTCAATTTCCTGCTCCAGGTCCTGCGCAACTGACCGGTCGCGGCGCCCCGGGAGCCTTCGGCCGAGGCCCGCGGAGGCTGCCGTACAACTCATAGTTTTCCCTCTGGAAACAGGGGATGGGCGGACTGGAAAAGCCGGGGTTTTCAAGCTATAATTTGTGGATTAAACGGGTCTGGCGTGCATCATCAAAAGAGCCCCCAATCGATCCACCGCGACGAGTGCAGTTGTCCACAGGATTCATTCTCACCCAACCCGCTGAAGGAACGGCACGTTTCGGTTCCATACCGGAAACGGCCAGTCTCCTATTAGCTGTTCTACGGTTTTAGACAATGCAACTAAAACAGATTGCCCGGGATGCGCTGCTGAAACCTTTGCAGGCGGTGGCGGGAATCGTGGAACGACGGCATACCCTGCCGATACTTGCCAACGTCCTGCTCGAGCAGCGCGATGGCCAGCTGCACCTCACCGCGACGGACCTGGAGATGCAAATCACCGCGCGGGCCGACTGGAGCGGCAAGGACGCCCATGCCGTCACGGTCGCGGCGCGCAAGCTGCAGGATCTGTTGCGCGCACTTCCCGAGGGCGCAACGGTCAACGTCGATGCGACCGGCAACAAGATGACGGTGCGGGCCGGCCGCTCGCGTTTCAACCTGCAGACCCTGCCGGCCGCGGATTATCCGCGGATCAGCATCGGCGACGATGAGCTGCAGACGTTGACCCTCGCCCAGCGCGACCTGCGCGGCCTGATCAAGTCCGCCGAGTTCGCGATGGCGCAGCAGGACATCCGCTACTACCTCAACGGCATGCTGCTGGTGCTCGACGGCCCCACGCTCCAGGCCGTGGCCACGGATGGTCATCGCCTGTCGTGGGCGAGTCTCGCCATCCCGGGCGAGTTCCAGCGGCAGGAGGTGATCCTCCCGCGCAAGACAGTGCTCGAGCTCGGCAAGCTGCTCGCCGACGTCGAGGATCCGGTGACGCTCGACATCCTGGGCAACCAGGTCCGCTTCCGCTTCGGTGCGATCGAGCTCGTGAGCAAGGTCGTCGACGGCAAGTTCCCCGATTACAACCGGGTGATTCCGACCGGACACGCCAAGCTGATCGAGCTGCCGCGGACGGAGCTGCTGGCTGCGCTGCAGCGGGCCGCGATCCTGTCGAACGAGAAATTCCGCGGCGTGCGCGTGGTGCTCTCGCCCGGGCAGCTCAAGATCATCTGCACGAACTCCGAGCAGGAGGAAGCCGAGGAGGAGCTCGAGATCGCCTATCAGGGCGATTCGCTCGACATCGGCTTCAACATCACCTACCTGCTCGATGTGCTGCAGAACCTCTCGACCGATACCGTGCGCCTCGCCTTCGGCGACGCGAGCTCGAGCGCCTTGGTGACCGTGCCCGGGCGCGAGGATTACAAGTACGTCGTGATGCCGATGCGCATCTGACGGGTTGCCTGTTGTTCGCCGATTGGCGCTCGTGGAGCGCGGTCGACGCGAAAAATCCCCGGCGACGCCACGAACGTCTACCGGGCAGTGATACCGCGCGGAAAAGCGCGCGGCGGCCGTACTCCGAAGGACATGATGACTCCCGCCAATTCGCTTCCCTCCAGCGCGCTCAACCACCGTTCAGGCAACGGCCAGGACTACGACTCCAACAGCATCAAGGTGCTGAAGGGCCTCGACGCAGTACGCAAGCGTCCGGGCATGTACATCGGGGACACCTCCGACGGGACCGGCCTGCACCACATGGTCTTCGAGGTGCTGGACAACGCCATCGACGAGGCGCTGGCCGGCTGGTGCGACGACATCAAGGTGGTGATCCACGCCGACAACTCGCTCTCGATCGTCGACAACGGCCGCGGCATTCCCATCGACGTCAAGCAGGACGACGAGTTCAAGCGCTCGGCGGCCGAGATCGTGATGACCGAGCTGCATGCCGGTGGCAAGTTCGACCAGAACAGCTACAAGGTGTCGGGCGGGCTGCACGGCGTCGGCGTGTCGGTGGTGAACGCGCTGTCGGAGTGGCTCAAGCTCAAGATCTGGCGCAATGGCCAGGTCTACCAGATGGAGTTCCGCGGCGGCGTGGCGGTCGCCCCGCTCGTCGCCATGGGCACCACCGATCGGCGCGGCACCGAAGTGCACTTCATGGCGGCGGAATCCACCTTCGGGCGGGTCGAGTTCCACTACGAGATCCTGGCCAAGCGTATCCGCGAGCTGTCGTTCCTGAACAACGGCACTCTTATCGAGCTCATCGACCAGCGCGACGGCAAGAGCGAGAATTTTGCATACTCTGGCGGGGTGCGCGGTTTCGTCGAGTACATGAATCGCAGCAAGAGCGTGCTGCACCCGAAGGTGTTCCACGCGATCGGCGAGAAGGAAGGCATCACCGTCGAGGTCGCGATGCAGTGGAACGACTCGTACGCCGAGAGCGTGCAGTGCTTCACCAACAACATCCCGCAGCGCGATGGCGGCACCCACCTGACCGGCCTGCGGCAGGCGATGACCCGCACCCTCAACCATTACATCGAGAAGGAAGAGGTCGCCAAGAGGGCCAAGGTGGAAACCTCCGGCGACGACATGCGCGAGGGCCTCACCTGCGTGCTGTCGGTAAAAGTGCCCGAGCCCAAGTTCTCGTCGCAGACCAAGGACAAGCTCGTGTCCTCCGAGGTGATGCCGGTGGTGCAGGAGGTCGTGGCCGAGAAGCTCGCCGACTTCCTGCTGGAGAATCCGCACGAAGCCAGGATCATCTGCACCAAGATCGTCGAGGCGGCCCGCGCGAGGGAAGCCGCGCGGAAGGCGCGCGAACTCACCCGGCGCAAGGGCGTGCTCGACGGCATGGGCCTGCCAGGCAAGCTCGCCGACTGCCAGGAGCGCGATCCGGCGCTGTGCGAGATCTACCTGGTCGAGGGCGATTCCGCCGGCGGCTCGGCCAAGCAGGGCCGTGATCGCAAATTTCAGGCGATCCTGCCCCTGCGCGGCAAGATCCTGAACGTCGAGCGCGCCCGCTTCGACAAGCTCGTCTCCTCGCAGGAGCTCGTCACCCTCATCACCGCACTGGGTACCGGCTTCGGTCGGCCGGTGAACGGCAACAAGGAGGAAAAGGACGAGTACAACGCCGACAAGCTCCGCTACCACCGCATCATCATCATGACCGACGCGGACGTCGACGGCTCGCACATCCGCACGTTGCTGCTCACCTTCTTCTATCGCCAGATGCCCGAGCTGGTGGAACGCGGCCACATCTACATCGCCCAGCCGCCGCTCTACAAGGTGAAGCACGGCAAGGAAGAGAGCTATCTGAAGGACGACCACGAGCTGAAGCAACACCTGCTCAAGCTCGCGCTGAAGGGTGCCGAACTGACGCCGGCCCTGGGTGAGCCGCCGCTATCCGCGGAGACGTTCGCGACCGTCGCGCGCCAATATCTCCTGGCCGAGGCAGTGATCGACCGCCTCGCCCGCGCCATCGACCCCGCGGCTCTCCATGCGCTCCTCAAGGGCGTGCGGATCGACCTGTCGAGCGAGGAAGCCGCGACGGCCAGTGCCACGGCGCTGCAGGCCGCGCTCGATGACGACGAGGTGCGGGTCGATGCCCGGTACGACGCCGTGGCCGAAACGCGGCGGCTGGTGATCGTGCGCACCCATCACGGCACGCCGCGCGCGACGTCGATCGATGCCGACTTCCTGGCGAGCGGCGACCATACCCAGATCCAGGCCGCGACCGAGGTCCTGCAGGGCATGATCAAGGCCGGTGCATCGGTGAAGCGTGGCGACAAGCAGGAGGCCGTCAAGTCGTTCAAGGACGCACTCGACTGGTTGCTCGCCGAGGCGCGCAACAGCGTCTCGCTGCAGCGCTACAAGGGCCTGGGCGAGATGAATCCCGAGCAGCTCTGGGAAACCACGATGAATCCGGCGGTCCGTCGGCTGCTCAGGGTGCAGATCGAGGACGCGATCACGTCCGAGGAGATTTTCTCCACCCTGATGGGCGAGCAGGTCGAGCCGCGGCGGGCGTTCATCGAAAACAACGCCATGGGTGTACGCAATCTCGACGTCTAGCTAGGTCCGCTTGACGCCGGGTTTCCTGGTGGCGGTGCGGGTGGTCTTGCCCGCCGACTTGCCGGCCGGAACCGGTTCGAGCGCCGGAGCCTTGCTGGTTCGGGGGGACTTGGCGGCGGGTTTGGCGGCTGTCTTTCGGCCGATCGCCGCCGGCCGGGTCCGGGTCGGCACAGCTTCCGCAACATCCTTCTCGGCCGTGCTCCGCTTGTCTGCGCCCCGTTTGGTTGCCCCCTGTTTGGCTGCTCCCCGTTTGGCTGCTCCCTTGGCGGCCGCGCCGACGCGCGCGCCCGCTCGGCTGCCCGCCGACGGGATCTTGCCCTGCGCGGCCTTGCCGGCGAGGAGAGTGACCGCATCGTCGAGCGTCAGCGCATCGACGCTCTCGCGATCGGTGACGGTGGCATTCACCGCGCCGTGCTTCACGTAGGGACCGTAGCGGCCCGCATGCAGTTCGACCGGCCGCTTGTCCTTGGGGTGCATGCCGAGCACGCGTAGCGCCGTGCCGGCGCGTGGGGCGCGCGCGCCCTTGCCCTTGGCGTCCTTGGTCTCGAACTCGAAGCCGACCTTGCCATCCGGCTGGCGGACCAGGAATGCCGAAAAGCCGCGACGGGTGCGTGCCGATACGAACTGCAGGAGGTCCGTGCGGCCGTCGGCGAGAAGCTTCTGCATCTGCGCTCGCTCGATCGGGCGCTGCAGGATGACGCGTCCCGAGCGGAAGTCGCAGGTCTTGTCGGGGCCGACCGCCTTCTCGCAGACATAGGCCTGCGCCGTCTCGAATACCCTGGAGCGGCACTTCGGGCACGGACCCAGCGACTCCTGGCCGGTGAAGTCCGGGGCCTCGGTGTCGTCGTCGGCGCTCGGGCCGAAGTCGAAGGCGACCTCATTGTCATCGGACAGCTTGATCGACGCGGTGAACGGCCTGCCGAGCCGGCTGCGAAAGCCCTCGAGCGGTCCCACCTGGCGCTCACGCAGCAGGGTCTCGGCCTCCTCGGCTGCGAGCTGGCGCCCGCCCATGATCTTCCAGAAGCCGAACGCGCATTGCTGGCACTGGAATTTCTTGTAGTTCTCGTGCACTTCGCCGCCGCACTTCGGGCAGGGCACCGAGAGAGTCGCGAAGTCCCCCGGGATGGTGTCGCTCTCGTAGTTCTTCGCCTGGCCGACGATGTGCCGCGTCATGCCGACGATCTCGTCCATGAACACGTCGCGCTTCAGTCGGCCGTGCTCCATCTCGGCCAGCTTGAACTCCCACTCGGCGGTGAGCTCCGGCGAGAAAAGCTCGGGCACGCCGAGGCCACGCAGGAGTGCCAGCAGCGAGAAGGCCTTGGGCGTGGGTGTGAGCTCCTTGCCTTCGCGGTAGATGTACTTTTCTTGCAGCAGGCCCTCGATGATCTGTGCACGGGTAGCCGGCGTGCCGAGACCTTTTTCACGCATGGCCTCGCGCAGCTCCTCGTCCTCGATCAGCTTGCCCGCGCCTTCCATGGCGGAAAGCAGCGTCCCCTCGTTGAAGCGCGCCGGCGGCCGCGTGGTGTTGGCGACCGATTCGACCTTTTCGGTCTTCACATGCTCGCCCTGGTCGACCTTGGCGAGGGTGCCCTGCTCTTCCTGTGCCTCCCGCCCGTAGACCGCGAGCCAGCCCGGATTCACCAGCACCTTGCCCTCGGACTTGAAGGGCTCCCTCGCGACCCGGGTGATGCGGGTGGTCACGAGGTACTCGGCGGGGGGAAAGAACACTGCGAGGAAGCGCTTCACCACGAAATCGTAGAGCTTCTGCTCGAGCTCGTTGAGGTGCTTCGGCTGGACCAGGGTCGGGATGATGGCGAAGTGATCCGACACCTTGGCGTTGTCGAAGATGCGCTTGTTCGGCCGGACCCACTTCTGCTTCAGCACCTGCCGCGCGAAGCCGCCGTAGGCGTTGGTTTCGCCGAGCGCTTCCATCGTCGCCTGGACGGTCGGGAGATAGTCTTCCGGCAGCGCCCGCGAATCGGTCCGTGGGTAGGTGAGGGCCTTGTGCTTCTCGTAGAGCGCTTGCGCGAGCGACAGGGTGGTTCGGGCGGAGAACCCGAACCGGCCGTTGGCCTCGCGCTGCAGCGTGGTGAGGTCGTAGAGCATCGGCGCACCCTGGGTGGATGGCTTCGACTCCTCGGTCACTTCGCCCGGCTGGCCGCCGCATTTCTCGACCAGTGCGGCCGCCCGGGCTTCGTCCCAGAGGCGTTCGGCGCGAGCGTCGGGATCGTCCTCGGGCTTCTTGAACGCCTCGTCGAACCATCGGCCTGTGTATTCGCCGCCGCTGCCCAGGAACGTACCGATCACCTCCCAGTAGCCGCGCGGCTTGAACGCACGGATCTTTTCCTCGCGCTCGACCATGATGGCGAGCGTCGGCGTCTGCACGCGGCCCACGGTGGTCAGCTGGAAGCCGCCGGACTTGGAATTGAACGCCGTCATCGCCCGCGTGCCGTTGATGCCGACGAGCCAATCGGACTCGGAACGGCACACGGCGGCATCCGCCAGGGGCTCCATCTGCTTGCCCGTGCGCAGGTGCTCGAAGCCATCGCGGATCGCGGTCGTCGTCATCGACTGCAGCCACAGGCGCTTGATCGGCTTGGAGGCCTTCGCGAACTGGACGATGTACCGAAAGATGAGCTCGCCCTCGCGGCCGGCGTCGCAGGCATTGATCAGTTCATCGACGTCCTTGCGCTTGATGAGTTTCAGCAGCGTCTTCAGCCGGCTTTCGCTTTTCTCGATCGGCTTCAGGGCGAACTGCGAGGGGATCGCCGGCAGATGGGCAAAGGTCCATTTGCCGCGCTTGACCTCCTCCTCCTCCGGCATGCCGATCTCGACCAGGTGACCGACCGCGGACGACAGCAGGTAGCGGTCGCTCTCGAAGTAGTCGTCGTGACGCACGAAGCCGCTGAGCGCGCGCGCGATGTCGGCGGCGACGGAGGGCTTCTCGGCAATGATGAGTGATTTCACGTGGGGCAATGGGCGAAGAGCGGCAGATAGTACCGAAGGTGGCAAAGCGGCTGCAAGGCGCCGGATGGTCTAAACTCGCGCGCGACTTCGCGCGGCGCGCCCCTGACCCTGACAGGCGAACGCGGCAAAAGTGCGTTGGCGCCGCGGGTTATTTATCGCACGACGCGCTGCCAGCGACCGCCGGCGACGACCCCGACCGCGCCATCGACTTCGAGCAGGGTGAGCGCCGCCACGACCGCGGCCGCCGGTAGGGCGGCGCGGGCGACGATGCTGTCGACGTCGAGCACCTCGTTCCCCATTGCAGCCAGCACCGCCGCCGCGTTGCTTCCCGAGCACGCCCCCTCGTCGCCGGTTTCGCGGCGCACAGACGGGGCGTGTGTGCTCACATCGGCGGCTGGTAGCCGCAGTTCCTCGAGCACGTCCTGCGCCGTTTCGACGAGTTTAGCCCCCTCGCGGATGAGACGATGGCAGCCGCGCGAGAATGGCGAGTGGATCGAGCCGGGTACCGCAAAGAGGTCGCGGCCCTGCTCGCCGGCCATGCGCGCGGTGATCAGGGAGCCAGACGACACGGTCGCCTCGATGACGAGGACCCCCCGTGCGAGTCCGCTGATGATCCGGTTGCGGCGCGGGAAGTTGCCGGGCAGCGGCGGCGTGCCAGGGGCGAACTCGCTCAGGATGAGCCCACGGTCGGCGATGGCGTGGGCCAGATCGCGGTGTCGCGCCGGATAGACACGGTCGGGTCCGGTGCCGATGACCGCGATCGTATTACCCCCAGCGGCGAGGGCGCCGCGATGTGCGGCTGCGTCGATGCCGAGGGCGAGGCCGCTCACGATGGTGAGCCCCGCCCGGGTTAGCGCTTCCGCGAAGGCCTCGGCGTCGGCGGTGCCCTGAGGCGTCGCGTTGCGGCTGCCGACGATCGCGAGCGCCGGTCCCGCCAGTCGGCCCCTGTCGCCTACCGTATAGAGCAGGGCCGGCGGATCGGCGGTCTGCAGCAGTGGCGCTGGGTACCCCGCATCGTCCCACGCGAGGAAACCATGGGAGGGCTCGGAAAGCCACGCGAGGGTGGCGTCGAGACGCCCGGGTGGCGGGCCTGCCGCGAGCGCCTTCGCCGTTGCGGCATTGACGTGGCGCGCCCGCTCCGCGGGCCGGGCGGCGAGGACGGCTTGCGGCGAGCCGAAGGCCCGCAGGAGGGCCACGAGCGCGCTCGGACCGAGCCCGGCGGAATGGAGTCGCACCCAGGCCTCGGCCCGGGCGTCCAGGTCCATGGCGCTATGCCGACGGCGAGCGCAATGACGGCGGCGCCGCCGTCAGGGCTGGCGTACCCAGTCGCCGAGGTTCACCACGTCGGTCGTGTTGAGCACGAGGCCGTACGACACGCGGTCGAACACCCGGAAGACGAACACCAGTCCGGTGCGGTCCGGCGGGATTTCCACGAAGCGGTCGGGCTGGTAGAACTTGGTCTGCTCCAGAAACTTCGCGATGCGGTCCGGCTCCTTGGACGGGCGCGGGTCGGGGATCGACCCCGGAACCCGGTACACGGCGAGCACGCTCCCGATGTCGAGGCCATCGACGCGGCCCTTGTCGAGGGTCACCACCGTACCCCGCCCCACTTCGAGGGAGTTCTGTGCGGTGGCAATGATCTGGCCGTTGATCGGTTGCTGTGGCGAGTGCGGCACGTAGCTCAGGATCTGCTCGGGCGGGGCGGGAACCAGCCGGTCGCCGATCAGGATTTCCTGGTTCGCACTGGCGATGCGCATGGTCGAGACTTCACCGAAGCGCTCCACCCGCGCGGTCCCGAGGAAGCGCTGCTCGTGGCCCAGGACTTCCTTGTTGCGCAGCGAAACCAGGGTTCGGCCCGCCCGATAGATGTACCAGAGGTCGCCGGCGGCGGGGTCCGCGCCGGTGACATAGATCACGTCGGTCGGTCCGCGGACCACCCGCTTGTCGCGTCCGGCGATGATCTCGGCCGAGGCCACGAGTCCCTCGGGGCCGGTGATGATCGGACGGGTGATGAACGGCTCGATGTCCCCCGGCGGAATGCTCGGGACGACATCGCTCTCCAGCGGAGAGACACGGACGCTGGGCGACAGCCGCACCGTCGAGCGCTCGAGCCGCAGCTGCGGCGCCCCGTCGGGGCTGCCGGTGCGGTCGAGCACGATCACATCACCCGGATAGATCCGGTGCGGATTCTTGATTTCCTCCCGGTTGAGCCTCCATATATCGGGCCAGCGCCACGGGTCGCGAAGGAAGCGGCCGGCGATGCCCCAGAGAGTGTCTCCTTTTTGCACCGTATAACGGTCCGGGGCCTTGTCGGCAAGGGTCGGATCGCCGCCAACGGCGGCGGCCCCCGTCAGGGCGACCAGAGCCGCCGCTGCGGCGAGCGTCCGTGTCGCCATGCTAAACTTCTGAAGCATATGACCTCTTCCGGTGGGGGCGGGCCTTGAGTTCGTCCTAAAACGCCGCAAAATAAGGGGTTAGATTTGATTCTGCATCTCGAATCTGCATTTTGCAAGCAGTCGCCATGGCCCTCCTGAACATTCTCGAATACCCCGATCCGCGGCTCCGCAAGATCGCCGCGCCGGTCGCGGCGGTCACCCCCGAAATCCAGAAGCTCGTCCGCGACATGGCCGAGACCATGTATGCCGCACCGGGCATCGGCCTGGCCGCGACCCAGGTGGACGTGCACAAGTGCGTGATCGTCATGGACCTGTCGGATACGCGCGACGAGCTGCGGGTGTTCATCAACCCGGAGATCGTGATCGCACAGGGCGACGACGTCGAGGCGGAGGAAGGATGCCTTTCCGTCCCCGGCTATTACGACCGCGTGGCGCGGCCTTCGAATGTGAAGGTGCGCGCCCTCGACGCCGAGGGCAAGCCGTTCGAACTCGACGCCGAGGGACTGCTTGCCGTGTGCATACAGCACGAGCTGGATCACTTGGTCGGCAAGGTCTTCGTGGACCACCTGTCGCCGCTCAAGCGCGCGCGCCTGACCAACAGGCTGAAGAAGAAGCAGCGCCTGGCCGGCTAGGTCGGGCGCCCACCCCGGCGCCCCTGGCTCCCGCCGGGCGCACTAAATCCCGGAGGCATTTCTTGCTGCGCGTCGGCTTCGCGGGCACGCCCGATTTCGCGGTCACGGCGCTCGAGGCGATCCTGGCCGCGGGCTTTGCGGTGCCCCTCGTGATGACCCAACCGGACCGACCCCAGGGACGTGGCTTGGCCACACGGCCATCCCCGGTCAAGGCAACGGCGCAGCGCCACGGGCTCGCGATCCTGCAGCCCGCGACCCTCAAGACCGCCGAGGCACGCGACGCCGCCGTGGCCGTGCCACTCGACGTGCTCGTGGTTGCCGCGTACGGTCTCATTTTGCCGGCTGCGATCCTGGGGTGGCCGGCCCATGGCGCACTCAATATCCACGCCTCGCTCCTCCCCCGCTGGCGCGGTGCCGCCCCCATTCACCGGGCGATCCTCGCGGGCGATGCCATGAGCGGCGTGACCATCATGCAAATGGACCAGGGCCTCGATACCGGACCGATGATCGATTGCGTCGCCATGACGCTCGAGCCGCGGGAAACCACGGGTTCCCTGCACGGCAAGCTCGCCGTGGCGGGCGCCGCTGCGATCGTGCGCGCCCTGGCGGTCCTCGCGCGCGGTGCGAGGCTCGAAGCCACGCCCCAGCCTGCCGAGGGCGCGAGCTACGCGACCAAGATCGGGCGCAGCGAACCGGCCATCGACTGGTCGAAGCCCGCCCCGGTGATCGACCGGCAGATCCGGGCGTTCTCGCCCGTGCCCGGTGCGTACGCCGTGCACGACGGCGTCAGCTGGAAGATTTGGGAGGGCGAGCCGATCGCTGCTGCGAGCCGCGCACCGTCCGGCACCGTGCTCGCAGCCGGGCCGGACGCGATCATCGTCGCCTGCGGGGAGGGCGCGATCCGGGTGCGCTCGTTGCAGCCGGCGGGCGGCAAGCGGCTGCCGGCCGCCGCTGTCGTGAGTGGGCGGCGCATTCGCGCGGGGGACGTATTCGCCGCCGCTCCGGCGTGAACGCGACGGTGTTCGACCGCCCGCTGCGGCTCGACGCTTCCTGCGGGCTCGTTCGCATGCCATCGCGACGGCTTCGACGCGGCGTGCCGCCGTCGAGTCTTTGCCGTGCGGCCCCGCTTCGGCGGACATTGCGCGCGCGGGCCCATTGCGCCGTGGCCTGGCGCCGCGGGTCGCCCGGGGCGCGCTGATTAGATGGAAGAAGCCCAGCGCCAGGCCGCCAGCGTGGTGGCCCAGGTGCAGGGGGGCGCGACCATCTCGGCCGCGTTTGCCACCCTGCCCGGATCGGACGCGGACGCCGGACGCCGTCGCGCCCTCGTCCAGGAGCTCGCCTATGGCACGCTGCGCCATTGGGGCATGTTGAACGGCCTCCTGCGCCTGCTCGCAGCCAAGCCTATCGCCGAACCGGCGCTGGCCGCGCTGATTGCCGTCGCCCTCTATCAGCTCCAGCACACTCGCGCGCCGGCCTTCGCCGTCGTCGATCACGCCGTCGCCGCCGCGGCACGCGTGGCACGGCCGGCTGCCAAAGGCCTTGTGAATGCGCTGTTGCGGCGCTTCCTGCGGGAGCGTGACGCGCTGCTGGATCGAGCCAGCGCCGACCCGGTGGCGCGCTGGTCCCATCCAGCCTGGTGGATCGCGCGGGTGCGGCGCGAGCATCCCGACGACTGGGCCGGCATTCTGGCTGCGGGCAACGAGCGACCACCGCTTACGTTGCGCGCGAACGTACGCAAGTTGTCGCGAGACGTGCTCGCGCGGCGCTTCGCCGCGGCAGGCGTTGCGGCGCGGCCGGTCGGTGCGGCGGGCCTGGTCGTCACGCTGCCGCAACCGGTGCAAAAGCTGCCCGGCTTCGCGGACGGGGCCTTTTCGGTGCAGGACGCCGGGGCGCAACTCGCGGCGCCTCTCCTCGGGCTGCAACCCGGGTTGCGGGTCCTCGACGCGTGCGCGGCGCCGGGCGGCAAGACCACCCACATCGCCGAGCTCGCGGACGTGGATATCGTGGCGGTCGACGACAACCCGGCACGGCTTCTTCGGGTCGGCGACAATGCGGCGCGCCTCGGTCTCGATCCGCGGCGCTTGCGCGTCGTGCCGGGGGATGCCGGTGCGCCTGCCACGTGGTGGGATGGCCGTCCCTTCGATCGCATCCTCGCCGACGTGCCGTGCACAGCGTCCGGGGTGGTGCGTCGACATCCCGATGCCAAGTGGCTGCGTCGTGAACGCGATATCGAGAGCTTCGTCGCGCAGCAGACGCGCCTGCTCGACGCCTTGTGGCCGCTCCTGTCCCCGGGCGGCACGCTGCTCTATGCGACCTGCTCGGTCTTCCGGGACGAAAACGACGCGCGTGTCACGGCGTTCCTCGCGACGCATCCGGATGCCACCCGCGAGGCCGTCAGCTTCCCGGATGGCGTGCACCACGTGGGTGGCCAGCTGGTGCCGGCCCTGCCGGGCGCGGACCACGATCAGGACGGCTTCTTCTACGCGCGCCTGGCCAAACGCCGGTGATCCGCTGCCTGCGTCCGCGACCGTCGGCGGGTATCATCGGTCCGGCCACTGCCGGCACCCCCGGCCCTTCCCCGTGCTCCCGTCCTTGCCGCCCGTCACCGCCGGTTCGTATCCCTTTCGCCCGCTCGGCGGCACGCCGGCGCGCGTCTGGCTGCGGCCGTGGCGCGCCCTGCTGTACGGCCTCGCCCTGCTCCTCGCCGTGCCGGCATGGGCCGATGTCATCGCGGTGCAGTCGGCCGAGATCCGTGTCGAGGAGGACGGGTACTACCTGAACGCGGAGTTCGATTTCACGATCAACGCCACGCTCGAGGAAGCCCTGCAGAAGGGCGTACCGCTGTATTTCATACTGGAAGTCGAGATCACCCGGCCGCGCTGGTATTGGTTCGACGACAAGTTGCTCGGCTATTCCACGCAGTACCGCATCTCGTATACCCCCCTTACCCGCCAGTATCGCGTGGCCATCGGGCTGCTCGTCCTCAACTTCGATTCGATTGAGGAGGTCCAGCGCCTGATCTCGCGCGTGACCTCGCGGCGCATCGCGGCGCGTGACCAGCTCCCGCGTGGCACCCGGCTCGAAGCCGGCGTGCGTCTCAGGCTGGACGTGAACCAGCTGCCCAAGCCCTTCCAGGTCAATGCACTGGCATCCCGGGAATGGACGCTGCAATCGGACTGGTACCGATGGACATTCGCGACGTAACCGGGCTGCTGCCGTCGCGTGGCGTGCGCTGGATGCTGCTCGTCCTGGCGTGCCTCGCCGCGATCTCGCTGTTCCTGCTCGCTACGGCGTCGGCGAACACGGCGCTGTTCGCGAGCCGGTACGACCTGCTGCTGGTGCTGAACGGGACTCTGGTCGTGCTCCTGATGCTGCTGGTCGGCTACCAGCTCCTGCGCCTGCGGCGCAAGCTGCGTAAGGGCGTCTTCGGTGCGCGCCTCGCTGTGCGCCTGGTGGTGTTCTTCACACTCGTCGCGGTGCTGCCCGGCGCGCTGGTGTACGCGGTGTCGGTGCAGTTCCTCGGGCGCAGCATCGAAAGCTGGTTCGACGTGCGGGTCGATCGCGCCCTCGAAGGCGGCCTCAACATCGGCCGGAACGCCCTCGACTACCTGCTGAAGGACACCACCAACAAGGCCAACCAGGTGGCGCTGGTGCTCGGTGACTCGTCGGGGACGGTCATCGGGCCGCGACTCAACCGTCTTGCCGAGCAGGCCGGCATGGCCGAAGCGGCACTCTTCACCACAAGTGGCAACCTGGTTGCGGTCGCCGGCATCAGCGGCTCCACCGCTGCGCCCGAAGCACCTTCGCCTGCCGCCGTACGCCGGGCGCGCCTGCAGCAGGCCACCGCCCTGCCCGAGCAGCGCAGCGATGGCGGCATCCTGCTACGGGTGGTGGTGCCGGTAAACAGCAGCGATCCTGCCGAGCCGATGCGCGTGCTGCAGGTGGTCGAGCCGGTCCCGCGCGCGCTCGCCCAGGAAATGGAGAAGGTCCAGGCCGGCTACCGGGACTACCAGGAGATCTCGTTCTCCCGGGGCGCGCTGAAACGGCTCTACGCCCTGACGCTCACCCTGACATTGTTGCTCGCCCTGACCTCGGGCCTCGGCCTCGCCGTCGTCCTTTCGGAGCGCTTTGCCGCGCCGCTCGGCGCGCTCGCCGCGGGAACCCGCGCCGTGGCCCAGGGCGACTTCTCGCGCCGCCAGCCGGTCACTTCGAGCGACGAGCTGGGCGTGCTCACCCAGTCGTTCAACATGATGACCGAGCAGCTCGCCGACGCGCATCGGCGCACCGAGGAGTCGCGCCGTGCCATCGAGACCACGCGTGCCTACCTGGAGAGCATCCTCGGCAACCTTTCGGCAGGCGTGCTCGCCTTCGACGATCGCTATCGTCTGCGCATCGCCAATACCAGCGCAACGGTGGTCCTGCAGCAGCCGCTTGCGGATCTCACCGGCATGCCGCTCGCGCGCTGGGGGGAGACGTTGCCGGCGCTCGGCGTGCTCGCCGAGTTGATCGAGGAAGGATTCCGCGGCAGCCGCGACGGCAATTGGCAGCGCCAGACGGAGCTCGCGATCGCCAACATCACCCGGGTGCTGCTGGTGCGCGGATCGCGTTTGCCCGTGTCGCCGGTCGCGGGCTATGTCGTGGTGTTCGATGACGTCACCGATCTCGCCCAGGCGCAGCGCGATGCGGCGTGGGCCGAGGTCGCGCGCCGCCTGGCGCACGAGATCAAGAATCCGCTGACGCCGATCCAGCTGTCGGCCGAGCGCCTGGAGCACAAGCTCGCGGCGAAGCTCGATGCGGCCGACCAGGAGACGCTGCGCCGCGGCGCGCACACCATCATCGCCCAGGTGGCTGCCATGAAGCACATGGTCGACGACTTCGCGGTCTACGCGCGCCAGCCGGGTCCCGGCAAGCAGCAGCCGGTCGACGTCGGGGCCCTGCTCCTCGACGTGCTGGCGCTCTACGAGGACCTGCGTCCGCACGTAGTGCTGTCGCTCCCGGAGGAACCCGCCTACGTGCTGGGGGAGCCCACACGCCTGCGCCAGGTCATGCACAACCTGTTGAAGAACGCGGTCGATGCCCAAGCCGAAACCGGGGAACCGGGTTACGAGATCGCCGTCGTCGTGGATGACGAGCACGTCCGGCTGTCGTTCGCCGACGCGGGTCCCGGCTTCAGCGACGAGCTGATGCAGCACGCGTTCGAGCCCTACGTCACGACCAAGGCCAAGGGAACCGGCCTCGGGCTTGCGATCGTGAAGAAGATCGTCGAGGAACACCACGGCCGGGTGGAGCTCGGCAGGCGCGAGCCGCGCGGGGCGGTCATCACGGTCGTCCTGCCGCGCATTTCGGCCCCCGGCCTATAACGTCGTCAACGGTAAGGTAGGATACGCACGCGATGAATGCAGCCGCCAGGGATATCCTCATTGTCGACGACGAGATCGGCATCCGCGAACTTCTTTCCGAGATCCTGCAGGACGAAGGGTACCGGGTGAGCGTGGCGGAGAACGCGGGCGAGGCCCGGGCCTACCGGCTGCGCGCGCAGCCCGCGCTCGTGCTGCTCGACATCTGGATGCCGGACACCGATGGCGTGACCCTCCTGCGCGAATGGGGTGCGTCCGGACTGCTCACCATGCCCGTGGTGATGATGTCCGGTCACGGCACGATCGAGACCGCGGTCGAAGCCACCAAGATCGGTGCCTTCGATTTCCTGGAGAAGCCGATCGGTCTTCAGAAGCTCCTCGGCACCGTCACCCGCGCGCTCAAGCTCGCCATGAGCAAGGAGCCACGACGCGTGTCGCTTGCGGCCCTGGGTGCGAGCGCGACGGTGCGCGATGTCGAGCGGCAACTGGAGGTGCTGCTCGCGGGCAAGAAGCCGATCCTGGTGCTGGGCGAATCCGGTACCGGCCAAGACCTGGCCGCGACGGCGTTGCGCCTGCCCGATGTGCCGTGGGTCGCGCTCGCCAACGGCAGCCGCCTCGGCACCAATCCGCTCGCAGTGCTCGAGGAAGCGCGCGAGGGTACGCTCTATTGCGCCGAGATCGGCCAATATGCCAAGAACGAGCAGAAGGGTCTCGCCTTCCTGTTGCCGAAGCTCGAGCGCGCCAACGTGACCCTCGTGTGCACCAGCGCCGAGCCACTCGGCAATCTCGCCGCCGAAGGACGCTTCGATCCGGCGCTGCTCGCGGCGTTGTCGGTCGGCGCAATCCTCCTGCCACCGCTGCGCGGTCGGCGCGACGACATCCCGCTGCTCATCGAGCGTTATTGGGAGGACGTCGTGGCGGCCCAGCAGGGGGCGCACCAGGCGGTCGTGCGCACGTTCGGATCCCTGCAGGCGAATGCAGTGACGGCCCTCACCGGCGCATACTGGCCGGGCAACCTCGACCACCTGCAGAACGTGGTGACCAACCTCGCCCTTCTGCCCGGTCCCGGGGACGTGACGCCGGAGCACGTGAAGCGCCTTCTGGGCGAGACCGCCGCCGCTCCGCAGCAGGTCGCCCCGGAGATCACCGCGCGGTTCTTCGAGCTGCCGCTGCGCGAGGCCCGCGAGGCGTTCGAGCGGATCTACTTCGAGCAATTGCTCGGGCGCGAGCAGAGCAACATGAGCCGGGTCGCGGAGAAGGCCGGGCTCGAGCGCACGCACCTGTATCGAAAGCTGAAGCAGCTCAACATCCGCTTTGCGCGCCGGGGCGAAGACACCAGCTGCTGAGCGGCGGGCCGGAGCCTAGATCGCGATGGCCGCGCATACAGAGAATCGGCGGCGCCTCATACTCGGCGCCATCGGTGTCGTCTTCGGCGACATCGGCACCTCGCCGCTCTACACCCTGCGCGAGGTCTTCGCGGGCTCGCACCGGCTGCCGCTCGTGGAAGAGAACGTGCTCGGCCTGTTGTCGATCGTCTTCTGGTCGCTGATGGTCGTGGTGTCGTTGAAGTACGTCACGCTGGTCATGCGCGCCGACAATCGGGGCGAGGGCGGCATCCTGGCACTGACCGCCCTGGTCGCGCGAGGGATGGAGGATCGCGGCCGCTCGCGGTGGTGGCTGGTGGGCCTCGGCATCGTCGGCGCGTCGATGTTCTACGGCGACGGCATGATCACCCCCGCGATCTCGGTGCTGTCCGCAGTCGAGGGCCTGGAGATCATCACGCCGCGCCTGCACGAATACATCGTGCCGGTGACAATGGGGATCCTGATCGCGCTTTTCTCGATCCAGAAGCGCGGCACCGGCGCGGTGGGCGTGCTCTTCGGCCCGATATGCCTGGTGTGGTTCGCGGTGCTGGCCATCCTGGGGGTGATGCACATCGTGCAGAACCCGGGCGTACTGGCCGCGTTGTCACCGCAGTATGCGGCGCTGTTCGTGGTGGCGAACCCTGGCTCGACCTTCCTCGCCCTGGGCGCGGTGGTGCTCGCGGTCACGGGCACCGAGGCGCTCTACGCCGACATGGGTCATTTCGGGGCGCCCGCCATCCGTCGTGCGTGGCTCTTCTTCGTGCTGCCGGCGCTGGTGCTGAACTACTTCGGCCAGGGTGCGCTGCTCATCGCCGACCCCGCGGCCATCAAGAATCCGTTCTACCTGATGGCACCCGAGGCTGTGCTGGTGCCGCTGGTGGTGCTGGCGACCTTCGCCACGGTCATCGCGTCCCAGGCCGTGATCTCCGGCGCGTTCTCGCTGACCCGTGCCGCCATCCAGATGGGTTATTGCCCGCGCCTCAAGATCCAGCATACGTCCGAGCGCACGATCGGCCAGATCTACGTTCCGTTCATCAACTGGACGCTGCTCATCGCCGTGTCCGCCCTGGTGCTGGGATTCCGGAGCTCGACCGCGCTGGCAGGGGCCTACGGGGTGGCCGTCACCATGCAGATGATGATCGACTCGATCCTCATCTTCTTCGTGATGCGCCGGATCTGGAACTGGTCCCTGCCGGTAGCGGCCGCGATCGCCGCACCGCTGCTCGTGGTCGATTTCGCGTTCTTCGCGTCGAATTCCCTCAAGATACCCGACGGCGGCTGGTTTCCGTTGCTGGTCGGCACCCTGGTGTTCATCCTGCTCACGACGTGGAAACGGGGACGATCGGTGCTCATGGACCGGCTGTCCGAGGACTCGATGCCGCTCGACATTTTCATCGAGAGCATCACCGCAAGCCCTCCCCCTCGGGTGTCGGGCACGGCCGTGTTCCTCACGTCGACCCAGAACCGCGTTCCTCACGCGCTTCTCCACAACCTGAAGCACAACAAGGTCCTCCACGAACGGGTCGTGTTCCTCACCGTGGTGACCCGCGACATCCCGCGGGTGCCCGGCGTGGAGCAGCTCGACGTGACCGAGCTGGGCGCGAACTTCTGGCAGATCGAGGGCAGCTTCGGCTTCATGGAAGATCCCGACGTTCCGGTACTGCTCGAGGCCTGCGAGGCACGCGGCCTCGGCTTCGACATGATGGATACCTCGTTCTTCGTCTCGCGGGAAACCTTGATCCCGACGGTCGCGCCGGGCATGGCGCTGTGGCGCGAGCGACTCTTCGTGTCGCTGTCGAAGAACGCCGTGAAGGCGAGCGACTTCTTCCACGTCCCCACCAACCGCGTGGTCGAGCTCGGCACGCAGGTCGAGCTGTAGCCGGTCTTTCCAGAACCCACCAAAACGGACGCCGGCACGAGGCCGGCGTCGGAGTCTTGCGAGGGACGTGCGATTGCGGTGCCGGATCAGGCGACTGCAGCCATCTCCGCGCGCATGGTCTTGATGGCCTTGGTCTCGATCTGGCGGATCCGCTCGGCGGAAACGCCGTACTCGTCGGCGAGGTCCTGCAGTGTCGCCTGGTCCTCCTCGCGCAACCAGCGCGTCTCGATGATGCGGCGACTGCGGTCATCGAGCTTGGCGAGCGCGCCCTGGAGGCCGGTGGTCCTGTTGCGCGCCGTTTCCCGGCGCTCCAGGATCCGCACCGGCTCGTCTTCGTCGTTGCTGAGATACGCGAGCGGGGACACCGGCGTCTCGCCGTCGTCGTTGGGGGTCGGATCGATCGAGACATCCCGACCGGTCAGGCGGGTTTCCATCTCGAAGACTTCCTCGGTCTTCACCCCCAGGTCCTTGGCGATGCCCGCGGCCTCGGACGGGGTCAGGGCGGCCATGCTGGTCTTCATCGAACGCAGGTTGAAGAAGAGCTTGCGCTGGGCCTTCGTGGTGGCGATCTTGACCAGGCGCCAGTTGCGCAGGATGTACTCGTGGATCTCCGCACGGATCCAATGCAGCGCGAACGAAACGAGGCGTACGCCGCGCTCGGGATCGAACCGTCGCACGGCCTTCATGAGTCCGACGTTGCCTTCCTGGATGAGGTCCGCTTGCGGCAGTCCGTAGCCGAGGTATTTGCGGCTCACCGCCACCACCAGGCGCAGGTGCGACAGGACGAGCTGGCGCGCGGCCGCGACGTCGTTGTCGCGCTGCAAGCGCCGGCCGAGATCGACTTCCTGCTCCGCGGTCAGCAGCGAAAAGCGGTTCACTGCCTGGATGTAGTGGTCCAGGTTGCCCAGGGATGCAGGCGTGGGAAAGGAAAGGGCGGTCGTGGACATCAACGGTCTCCTTGTCACTCGACACTGGGACCCCGGAACGATCTCGGCTGGCCCCAATCGAGCAGTATTTTAGCACTCACCACATAAGAGTGCTAAGCGGCTCCAGGAGTTCCCGACGGATTTAGTCGGGTAAGCGCGGATGGGTTCCGGGGGCGGCGCGGGTTCAGATGGCACGATTTCGACCCCACCCCGCCGCGGCCGTTCCGCGCACCGGTTGGTGAGTCTGGAAAGCGTCCGCGGGCGCGTTAGCGACCGCTCACTCACTGCGGACGTGGGGTTGCGCAACCACGCCCGGCCACGCGCCGCGTTCTCCCGGTGCCCGACCTCGGCGGGCCTAAGCCCGATCCTCGATCGCGCGTGCCGTACCGACGCTTCGCGCGCGCCGGTCCGCTCAGCCGAGCAACGCGTCGACGAATTCCTTCGCCACGAACGGCCGCAGATCGTCGATGCCTTCGCCGACGCCGATGAAGCGCAAAGGGATCGGCCGCTCCTTGGCGATGGCGCAGACCGTGCCGCCCTTGGCGCTGCCGTCGAGCTTGGTCAGGATGAGCCCCGTCAGGCCGAGCGCCTCATCGAAGGCCTTGACCTGGGCCAGGGCGTTCTGGCCGGTATTCGCGTCCAGGACAAGAAGCGTTTCATGGGGCGCGGATGGATCGGTCTTGGCGATGACCCGGCGGACCTTGCGGATCTCGTCCATGAGATTGAGCTGGGTCGGCAGCCGGCCGGCCGTATCGGCCAGCAGCACGTCGATCCCCCGTGCCCGTGCCGCCCCGATCGCATCGAACATTACGGCCGCGGGATCGCCGCCGGCCTGCGACACTACCTGGACGCCGTTGCGTTCGCCCCAGATCACGAGTTGCTCGCGGGCCGCGGCCCGGAAGGTATCGCCCGCCGCGAGCATCACGGTCCGCTTCTGGTCGAGGAAATAGCGCGCCAGCTTGCCGATCGACGTGGTCTTGCCGGCTCCGTTAACGCCCGCGATCATGATGACGAAGGGCCGGGCGGTGGACAGCACGAGCGGCTTCTCGAGCGGCGCGATCAGGTCCAGCACCACGGCCTTGAGAAGCGTCCTGGGATCGGCCGTGTCGCCCGACTTGCGATAGCGCGTGCGCAAGTCCTCGAGGAGATGCTCGGTGGCCGCCACGCCCACATCGGCGGTGAGCAACGCGGTCTCGAGCTCCTCGAGCGTTTCCTCGTCCAGCACGCGTCGGGCGAAGACTCCGGTAAGCGCGCCGGCGAGCTTCTCGCGCGACCGGCCGAGTCCCGCGCGCAAGCGCTCGCCCCACGACAGCTTTTGGCTGCCGCCGTTGGTCGCAACGATCTCGCCCGAATCCTGCGAGGCAGGCTCGGGCTCGGATGGTCGCTCGACGCGAGGCACGCTCGACCGGGCGAACGGATTCCACGACGGCGCATGCTCTGCGGGAGCGGGCGCGACCGGAGGCGCGTCCTCCCGAGCTGGCGCCGGAGCGGAAGAAGTCGGCAGGGCCTCCGCGCGTGCGCTGGGCGCCAGGACCGTCGAGCGGTGGCCGGCATCCGCAGCGCTCCGGGAAGGCGCCACGGGTCGGGACGCGATCGATCCGGTGATGACGTCCCCGGGCGCGTCGGGCCTGCTCGGGTCGACCGTGGCTGAATCAACGTCCGATGCCCCTGCCGAGGACGGGATGGGTCGGGATTCGGGCGCGCCGGTGGCGGCTTCGGTTGTGTCCGCGATGCCCGCCGGGTCAGGGTCGGCCGGCCGCGCGACCTCGTTGGCTTCCTCGGAGGCTGCGGAAGGGGGCGCTGCGGGGGTTACGTCCGGCGGCGCCGGCGGCGCCTCGGGCTTCTTGCGTCGGAAAAAATCGAACATGGGATGCGGGCTGGCTGGCGTCGCCCGGCGGGGCTTCATGAGCGGAGGTCGAGGGTAAGCCTATAATTTTACCCGTACCGCAATGGGTCGCCTGCCGGCGTCCGCAGTCCTCCCCCTGCCTTGCCGACTCCTTCTGCCAATCGCGTCCGCATCATCGGCGGCTCCCTCGGGGGGAGGGTCGTCCGTTTCCCGCCCCTTGCGGGCGTGCGGCCGACGCCCGACCGGGTACGCGAGACCGTATTCAACTGGCTGGGACAGGCGCTCACCGGCCAGCGAACCCTCGAGCTTTTTGCCGGGACGGGCGTGCTGTCGCTCGAAAGCCTATCCCGGGGCGCGGCGCTGTCGGTCGCCGTCGACGCGGACCGCCGGGCCATCGAGGCCTTGCGCACGACCGCACAAGCCTTCGCGGTCAGCGGGCTGGAACTCCACGTGACGCAGGCCCGGACGTACCTCGCGCGGGAGAATCGGCTGTTCGACGTGATCTACCTGGATCCGCCGTTCGCCGACGCGCCGTGGCCGTGGTTGCTCCCGGCCTGCGAGGCGCGTCTTGCCGCGGATGGAATCATCTACGCGGAATCGCCGCACCCGGTCGAGCCCGGGCCGGGCCTCGTCCTGCACCGCCATGCCCGCGCCGGGCAGGTGCATTATCATCTGCTGGCGCGCGGCGCCTGACCGCGCATCTCCCCTGCATTCCATGCCCAAGGTCGTCTATCCCGGCACGTTCGATCCGTTTACCCGCGGTCACGAAGATCTCGTGCGCCGGGCGGCGAACATCTTCGGCAGTGTCGTGGTCGGGGTCGCCGACAGCTCGTCCAAGGTCCCCTTCTTCACGAGCGCGGAGCGCGTGGACATGGTGCGGGAGGTCATCGGCGACCTTCCGAATGTCGAGGTCCTTGCCTTTTCATCGCTGCTGATGGACTTCGTGCATGCACAGGGCTCGCGGATCATCCTGCGCGGCTTGCGGGCGATCTCGGATTTCGAGTACGAGTTCCAGATGGCGGGAATGAACCGCCACCTCTTCCCGGAGGTCGAAACCTTGTTCCTGACGCCGGGCGAGCAGTACATGTTCATCTCTTCGTCCATCGTGCGCGAGATCGCGAGGTTCGGCGGCGACGTATCGCAATTCGTGCACCCTCGCGTGCACCAGCGGCTACGCGACAAGGTGGCGGCGTCGGGTCGTTGAGCCGACGTCGCGGCGTGCACGGGCCGTCGCCGGCGCGTCCGCCGCAGTCCGTCCGCCGCGGACAGGCGCCGCGCGCACGGTCGTCGTGCATTCGCCGGCAGCATCCCCGGTTGCGCGACATGTATCGACCTTCGAATCCAAGCGGAGCGGCGCCATGGCGCTGATGATCACCGACGAATGCATCAATTGCGACGTCTGCGAGCCTGAGTGCCCGAACGGCGCGATCTCGCAGGGCCTGGAGATCTACGTCATCGACCCTGCAAAATGCACGCAGTGCGTGGGCCACTTCGAGGAGCCGCAGTGCGTGGAGGTGTGCCCGGTCGACTGCATCCCCGTGGATCCGGAACACGTCGAATCGCCCGGTGCGCTGCGCCTCAAGTACGAGGGCCTGATGGCGGCGAAGGGAGGCGATTGCACGGTCCGGGTCGAGGCTGTCGCCGCGACCGCGCTCCCCACCGATCCGGCGGGCGCCACCGAGTCCTGAGGACTGAGCGTCCCGCGCCGTGGGCGCTTGACCGAGTGCGTGGCGTGGCGTTCGCGGAACCCGAGCTGGCGCGCGGCCGCGCGGTCGTGACGCGGTGCCGGCCTAGTGTCCCTAATCGAAAGGTCGCTGGGGAACCGCCGCAGTCATTGCAAGCGTATTCAACGAACTTCCGGGCCGGCTAGAAATTGGCCGCGAGCGGCAACTCGGCGTCGGGCTCGAGCATCGCCTCGATTGCCTCGAGCTCACGTGCGAGCCGGCCGATCTGCCCGACGAGCGCCTCGTCGGCCTCCTCGAGCTCCGCGAGGCGACCTTCGAGTTCGTCACTGGCGCGGTAGATCCGCTTCAGGCCGTCGAGTCGCCGCTGCAGCAGCACCCTGTGCTCGCGCACCTGGATCTCCAGCGGCGACATGACTGCGCGCACCCAGCTCTCGAGATCCCGATTGGCCACCTTGTACACGTGCCGCACGCGGGAGGCGATCGTCTCGAAGAACCTCTTCATCAGCGAGAACTTGGCGTGGCTCAACATGTTCCAGAGCGTGTTGAACTGGGTGTTGTAGGCGCGCTCCAGGCGATCGATCTCCTTCTGGTAGCGCAGCATCGAGAATGGCGGCGGCGAGAGACGCTCGAGGCCGTACTCCTTGGCGAACTGCGCGTACATCGCCTGCATGAGTTCGTGGAGGTCGGCGCTCTTGGTCGAGGCCTGATCGAAATCGCCGCGGATCCCCGTGAAAAACGCGTTCATCGCGGAGCGCATGCCGCGGGTGAACGGCGACGCCTCGATCTCCCGCCGGGTGCGGCCGGCGTTGGCCCGCAAAGCCTCCATGCCGATGTGGTCGAACAGTGCATTGGTCTGCGCCGTCAGCACGTTGCGCAACGCCGTGAAGCGCTGCAGCCCGCGGTCGAAGACCTCCTTCTCCTGCTTGACGCGCTCGACCATGTGGCCGACCACGTCCGCGTTCTTGCCCCGGAGCGCCCGGAGTTCCGCCAGCTCCTCGGCAATACCCGCTTCGCGCGCCGCGAGGGTCGCCTGCACGGTGGCCGCGAGTGCGCGGATTTCGGCCCGCGTCGCGGCACCCACGATCTCGCGCTTGGCGGGGATCAATTCGTCGGAAAGCGCGGTCTCGAGCGCCGGCAGGCGGCTTCGCGCAAGCAGCGCGTCGTCGCCATTGACGCGCGCCACCAACCCCTTCTGGGCCGAGACGCCGAAGACCTGGGCTTCGGGCACGCCGAGGATCGTGGCGGCGCCGCGCATCTGCCGCGCGATCTCCGCATCGACCGCCTCGGGCGCCTTGAGCTCGTCCCAGAGCCCGTCGATCTTGTTGAGGACCACGAGGCGGCCGGCGTTGCGGTCCGATTCCGCGCCGGCGAGATGCTGCTTCCACACGTCCAGGTCCGACTTGGTCACGCCGGCGTCGGCCGCGAGGATGAACAGGATCGCGTGGGCGTTGGGCAGGAGCGACAACGTGAGCTCGGGTTCCGCACCGATGGCGTTGAGCCCGGGGGTATCGAACACGACCAGCCCCTGCTGCAGCAAGGGATGCGGGAAATTGATGATCGCGTGTCGCCACGCCGGGATGTCGGCTTGGCCGTCGCTGGCGCTGACGGCGGATTCGGCCTCGTCGTGCAGGCCGAGCCCGCGCGCCATGGTCACCGCGACGCGCTTCACTTCCGAAACACGGGTCAGGGCAGCGGCCATGCTTTCAGGCGACGACAGGTCGAGGGGGATATCGACCCACTCATCCGCATACGCCTTGAGCTCGGTGACCGAGGCCTCCTTGAGTCTTGACTCGATCGGCAGCAGCCGGATCGACGGCGGTCGCGATCCGTCGTACAGGAGCTCGGTCGGGCACATCGTCGTGCGACCGGCCGACGATGGCAGGAGCCGCTGGCCGAAGTCGGCGAAAAAGATGGCGTTGATGAGCTCGCTCTTGCCGCGCGAGAACTCCGCCACGAACGCCACCACCAGCTGGTCCTCGCGCAAACGATCGACGAGCTGCTGGACCTTGAGGTCGGTGTCCGCGTTGGCGAGCTCCTCCTCGGTCAGCCATGCATGGAGCGCCTCGACTTGGGCGGAAAGCCGGCGGCGCCAGTCGCTATAGGCTTCGAAGCGTTGGGCCAGCTCGCGGGGACGCGCCATGCGGGAACCTCGGGACGATTCGGTCGCGACGCAATCTATCACGCCGTGCCGACCATTACGGCGCGCAGGGCTGCGACGATCGCCTCCACCCGACTAACGCTGGCATTTCGGGCAATAACCGGTCGCCCTCCCGCCGAGGCGCAGCGCTTTGATCGGCGTGCCGCAGATCTTGCAGGGCGCGCCCTGCCGGCCGTAGACGTAGTAGTCGAGCTGGAAGTAACCCGGTTCCCCGGCGCTGTCGACGTAATCGCGCAGCGTGGATCCGCCTTTTGCGATCGCCTCCTCGAGGGTGCGGCGGATGGCGTCGACGAGTCGTGCGAGCCGCGGGCGCGACAGGCGACCGGCGGCGGTGGACGGCCGGATGCCGGCGCGAAACAGCGCCTCGTTCGCGTAGATGTTGCCCACGCCGACCACCAGGTGATTGTTCATGATGGCGAGCTTGATCGGCAGGGTGCGGCCGCGGGTGGCGCGAAACAGGTGGTCGACCGTGAACTCCGGCTCGAGCGGCTCCGGGCCGAGCGCGGCCAGCAGTGGATGAAGGGAAGGCGTGCCGTCGATCCAGAGCATCGCGCCGAATCGGCGCGGATCGTGGTAGCGCAGCGTGATTCCCGATCCGAGCTCGATGTCGACGTGGTCGTGCGCGCGCCGGGGCGGCAGCGCGCCATGGACGCGAAGCGAGCCCGTCATGCCAAGGTGCACCAGGAGCGTGCCGTGCCCAAGGCCGAAAAGCAGGTATTTGCTGCGGCGGTCGACACGCTCGATCACGCCCCCCGTGATGATCTGGGGGAGGTCCGCGGGAACCGGCCAGCGCAGGCGAGGGTCGTATACACGCATTGCCCGAATGCGTTGGCCGACGGCGTGAGGCGCAATGCCACGGCGCGTCGTTTCTACTTCGGGAAGCTCGGGCATGAATGCGCGGTTTGACAACGCGTTCGGCGGACTGAGCCGACCGGCGATGCCCCTGAACCGGTTGGGGGCCCGCGGGGGAGCGGATCATGGGCTCGTCCGGACCGATCGCGGCGTCGCCGACTATAACCCACCCTGCTACCATGCACGCGTCCCGTCGGGCTTCCCGCCAGGACGCCACCGAGATCCTTCCATGGCACACGAACCCACACCGGGGGTCTGGCGTCGCACCTGCCTGATCCTTGCGATCTCGACAGGCGTCGCCGGCGCATTGGCTGCGGTGCCCGCCGCCGCCCAGACCGATACCGCGAAGGCCGCCCGGGCCGATCAGGATGCTGCCATCGTGAGCGAGCTCTCGCCCGAGGTGGTGTATCGGCTGCTGGTCGCCGACGTGGCGCTGCAACGTGGCCAGGCGGCCATCGCGGCGCGTGCGTATTACGAAGTGGCGCGCAGCACGCGCAACGTCGTCTTCGCGCGTCGCGCCACCGAGATCGCGGTCGCGACGCGCCAGGGCGCCATCGCGCGGGGCGCCGCCAAGCTCTGGAGCGAGCTCGATCCGGCAGCCGAGCGGCCGCGCGAGATCGTTGCCACCCTCGAGAAGGAAGGCGGCACCGATTCGGTGCTCGAGTCGCTCGACGAGACTCCAAACCTCAAGTCCCAACTCGAGCGGTTGCTCGCGCGCGCGGCGCGCCAGGGCCCCGCAGCGATCAGCGAGGCCTTCCTGCAACTCAATCGCCTGCTGCTCCAGGAGCGCGATCGCGAGGCTGCGTTGAAGCTCGCCCAGGAGCTTGCCGCGCCTTACGACAACGTGCCCGAATCGCACCTCGTGGTCGCGTTTGCGGCCTACAGCACCGGACTCGCCGACATGACGACGGCGACCCTCGCCATGAAGGAAGTGGACCGTGCCCTGGCGCTCGATCCATCCTCCGAGCGCGGTGCGCTGCTCCGGGCCGAGATCCTCGGCAAGCAGTCGCCGGATGCCTCGATTGCGTGGCTGGAGGGTGTCTACAAGGCTCAGCCGGCGTCCCGCCCGGTGGCGAGCGCCCTCGCCCAACGCTACCTGCAGCAGAAGCGCTACGCGGATGCGCGCGCGGTGTTCGAACAACTGCTCGCGAAGGATCCTGGCAGTCGCGAGATCAGGCTGGCGCTGGCGGCGCTCTCCATGCAGGCGAAGGATTGGCCGGCGGCGGAGAAGGGATTCGAGGAGCTGAAGCGCGACGGCAAGGACGACGACGGCACGCTCGCGTACTACCTCGCCGAGATCGCCGAGGAAACCGGGCGCCTGCCGCTTGCCGTGGAGCGCTATCGCGCCGTGCCCGAGGGCGAGCGCGGCTGGCTCGCACAGCTTCGCATCGCGACCGTACTCGGCAAGATGAAGCGTCCGGACGAGGCCCGGCGTCATCTCGCCGATCTCCCGGCGGTGACGATCGAGCAGCGGGTGCAGGTCCGGCAGGCAGAGGCGCAGCTTGCGCGCGATGCCGGAGACTACAGGGCCGCGTACGGCGTGCTCGAGGGGGCGCTGGTCGAGCATCCCGACAATTCCGACCTCCTCTACGACGCCGCGATGGTCGCCGAGAAGATGGACCGGATCGACCTGGCCGAGCAGAAACTGCAGCGCGTCGTCGCGCTCAGGCCCGACAACGCGCAGGCGTGGAATGCACTCGGCTACACCCTCGTCGACCGCACCGATCGATTTGCGGAAGGCCTCGAGTACATCGAGCGCGCGCACAAGCTCTCGCCGGACGACGCATTCATCCTGGACAGCATGGGCTGGGCGCATTACCGCCTGGGTCGCCTGGACGAGGCCGAGCGTTATCTGCGCCAGGCGATCGCCGGCCGTCCGGATGCGGAGATCGCGGCCCATCTGGGCGAGGTCCTCTGGGCGAAAGGCGAGCGACAGCGGGCGCAGGAAATCTGGCAGACGCAGCTCAAGAGCGCGCCTGACAACCCGGTGCTGCTCGAGACCGTGCGTCGACTCGCGCGCTGACCCGCGGGTCGTCTGCCACCTGCCTGCTTTGAATCGCCTTGCCAGCGCGCGCCCGCGGGGCGCGTCGTCGACGGCGCTGCCCACCGGGCTACGCAGTGCATGGAGCGTGGCCCGGCGCCTGGTGCCGTGCATCGTGGTTTGTGTCGCCCTGCTCGCAGGCTGCGCAGCCCTGTCGACGGCGCCGGCCACGGTCAACCCCGTGGACGACCGCCATTTCGTGGCCGAGGGACGGCTGTCGGCGCGACACGGCACCGATGCCGCAAGTGCGAGCTTTCGCTGGAACCACGCGCCGCCGCGCGACGCGCTCGATCTCACGACCCCGATGGGACAGATCGTTGCGCAGTTCTCCGGCGACGCCGATGCACACGAAGCCCGCGTGCAGTTCGCCGACGGCCGTACCATGGAGGCGGCCGACTTCGGGACCCTGACCGAGCGTGCCCTGGGTTTCTCCCTGCCGGTCGGGGGTCTCGCCGCCTGGATCCGAGGGGGACCGCACCGGGCGACGCCCTTCGCCGCGGAAGTCGATGATCAGGGTCGCGTCGTGCTCCTCCGGCAGGACGGCTGGGAGATCGTGTTCGAATACGACGAGGCGGCGACACCTGCGCGGCTGCGCATGAATTACCCCGGGGTCGAAGTGCGGGTCGCCGTCCTGCGCCTCGACTGACCGGGTCATGCGCACCGCAACGCCGCTGCGGCTCCTGGTTCCCGCGCCGGCGAAGCTCAACCTGTTCCTGCACGTGACGGGCCGTCAGGCCGATGGCTATCACACCCTCGAATCGCTGTTCGTCGGCATCGATCTATGCGACTGGATCACGCTCGATGCAGGCGCCGATTCGATTCGGCGCGAAGGCGAGGTTCCGGGCGTGGCCGAGCGCGACGATCTCGCCGTCAAGGCAGCGCATGCCCTGCGCGCGCACGCCGGCATTGCCCGCGGCGTCGCCATCACCGTCGCCAAGCACATCCCCATCGGCGCGGGATTGGGTGGAGGCAGCTCCGACGCCGCGAGCGTGCTGCTCGGGCTCAACCGATTGTGGGGGCTGGGCCTCGATCGGGCCGAGCTGGCGAAGGTCGGTGCGAAACTCGGGGCCGACGTACCGTTCTTCCTGGGCGTCGGCCCCGCCCTGGCACGCGGGATCGGCGACGAGTTGCGGCCCGTCACCGTGCCGCATGCATGGTTTGCGCTGGTCATACCGCCAGTCCACGTCGCCACCGCGTCCATATTCTCCTCGCCCGAATTGACACGCTGCACCCCCTCGGCGAAAATAGACGTCTTTTCCGAAAGTTATGGCCGGAACGACCTGCAGGCGGTGGCCGCGGCGCGGTTTCCCGTGATCGCGGCGGCGCTTTCCGCTCTCGCGGACGCAGGCGGGGCGGCGCGCATGACCGGCTCGGGCGGAAGCGTGTTCGCCCCATTCGTGTCGCGGGAGCTGGCGCAACGGGCGGTCGCGGCGACCTTGCCGCGCGTGCCGGACGCCCGCGGATGCGTCACCCGTGTCCTCGCACAACACCCGCTGGCGGGATTTGCATGACGTTCGGAGCACCTTTCATTGGAGACCGTGCGCAATCCAGCACGGGTTCCTGTTGGGGAGTCGCCAAGTGGTAAGGCACCGGATTTTGATTCCGGCATTCGTAGGTTCGATCCCTACCTCCCCAGCCACTTTCCACGGGTCGTGCAGGGTGGGACGCCGGGCAGTCCGCCGGTCGATCACGGGCAAAGGGTTGATTGCCGCGTCGCGCGCGGTGCGTGGTACGCCATCGCTGCCCGCAATCGGTCGTGAACATCCGGCGGACGTCTGACCTGCCGCGCGACCACCCGCAGCCTCCCGCACTTCACCCGTACTCAATCGCACCACAACCGGATCTCCGCATGGCCTTCGAGCGCATGAGAGTCTTCACGGGCAGCGCCAATCCCAAGCTCGCCGAAGCGGTCTGCCGCCACCTCAACATCAGCCTGGGACGCTGCATCGTCGGGAGGTTCTCGGACGGCGAGGTGATGGTGGAGCTGCTCGAAAACGTGCGCGGCCGCGACGTGTTCGTGCTGCAATCGACCTGCGCCCCCACCAACGACAACCTGATGGAGATCCTGGTGATGGTCGATGCGTTGAAACGCGCGTCCGCCGGGCGCATCACCGCCGCCATTCCCTACCTCGGCTACGCGCGCCAGGATCGCCGGCCGCGTTCCGCACGCGTGCCGATCACCGCCAAGGTGGTCGCCGACATGCTGCAGACCGTCGGCGTCAATCGGGTCATGGTGATGGATCTGCACGCCGACCAGATCCAGGGGTTTTTCAACATCCCCGTCGACAACATCTACGCGACGCCGATCCTGCTCGGCGACGTCTGGAAGCAGAACCACGACGACCTGCTGGTCGTGTCGCCCGACGTCGGCGGGGTGGTCCGGGCGCGGGCTATCGCCAAGCGGCTGGATTCCGACCTCGCGATCATCGACAAGCGCCGTCCGCACGCCAACATGACGGAAGTGATGAACATCATCGGCGACGTCAACGGGCGCACCTGCGTGATCATGGACGACATCGTCGATACCGCGAACACGCTGTGCAAGGCCGCGACGGCGCTCAAGGAGCACGGCGCCAAGAAGGTGCTGGCCTATTGCACCCACCCGGTGCTGTCCGGCGGCGCGGTGCCGCGGATCGCGAGCTCGGAGCTCGACGAGATCGTCGTGACCGACACGATTCCGCTGACCGACGAGGCCAAGGCGTGTCCGCGGATTCGCCAGCTATCGTGCGCCCAGCTCCTCGCGGAAACGATGACCCGCATCTCCAACGAGGAGTCGGTGAGCTCGCTCTTCACCGAGTAGGCTCCCGCCGGGTGGCCGGCTCGTTTGTCCCCGCGCATTGCACCTCGCCTTTCCGCGCCTTCGGCTCCAGTTGCCAATGCCGGGCCCGCGCGGGGTCTCGCCACTGCCGAACGCGTGGCCGCCATCGGGAAAGCCACTGTCGCGCTCTGCTGCCCGCCCGCCGCTGGCACACAGGTAGGCGGGCCGCCGCAGGGTCCTTCTCGGGCTACTCCCCCCGCGGCCGCGCCGCCAATTGCGGCCCTGGCCCGGATACTGTTATAATTCAAGGCTTTCCGTCGCCAAACCGCGGACGACCTGTCCGGCCCGTGCAATCGCGGGGTCCGAGAAGGGAAGGCCGCAGACCAGGAGCTTCACCATGCAATTCGAATTCACTGCCTTCCCTCGAGAGACCGAGGGCCGCGGCGCCAGCCGCCGCCTGCGTCGTTCGGGACGCGCCCCCGGCATCGTCTACGGCGGCACGACCGCGCCGCAACCGATCGAACTCGATCACAACGCGCTGTTCCATGCCCTGCGCAACGAAGCCTTCCATTCGTCCATCCTGAGCATGAAGCTCGATGGCGGATCGAGCCGGGTGCTGTTGCGCGATGTGCAGATGCATCCGTTCAAGAACGAGATCCTGCACGTCGACTTCCAGCGGATCGAGGACAACACCAAGGTGCGGATGAAGGTGCCGCTGCACTTCGTGAACGCCGAGACCTCGCCCGCCGTGAAGCTCTCCAGCGCCATCGTCAGTCACGTCATGGCCGACGTCGAGGTCGCCTGCTTGCCGCGCGACCTGCCTGAGTACATCGAGGTCGATCTTGTCAACCTCGAGGCCGGGGCGTCCATCCACGTCTCCGCTCTGACCCTGCCGAAGGGCGTGCGCATCGTGCCCCGGGGCAAGCGTGACCCCGTCGTGGCCACGGCGGTAATCCCGCGCGCCGTGGAAAGCGAGGAGGCCGCAGCCGATGCCGAAGCGGCACCGGCCGCCGAGGGGGCCAAGCCCGCAGAGGCCAAGCCTGGCGAGAAGAAGGAAGCCGCGAAGGACGACAAGAAGAAGTAACGCGCGCTTTCGCCGGCTGCAAGGGCCCGCCCGCGCGAGAAGCAGGCGGGCCTTTTTGTTGCAGCATGGGCGCGGCGGTTTGCGAGGCCCGTGTCGCTCCGCACCCCAGCGCCTGCCGCAGCCACCGGCGGCCAACCCTCTATCATCACCACCATGCCTCCACCGATCCGGCTCGTCGTAGGGCTCGGCAACCCCGGGCGCGAACACCATGCCACGCGCCACAATGCCGGCTTCTGGTTCGCAGATGCCCTGGCCGAGCGCCTTCGCGCCGAGTTCGTGCGCGAGCCGCGGTTCCACGGCATCGTTGCCCGCGGCCAGGGCGATGTGCGGGTCCTGAAGCCGGGCACGTACATGAACCTCTCGGGTCGCGCGGTTGCTGCGCTCACCCGATTCTTCGGGATAGCCGCCGATGAGATGGTGGTGGTGCACGACGAGCTCGATCTCGTGCCCGGCAGCGTGAAGATGAAGTTCGGCGGAGGCAACGCCGGGCACAACGGCTTGCGCGACATCACCGCCCAGCTCGGCACGCCTGGGTTCTGGCGCTTGCGGATCGGCATCGGCCACCCGCGCGACTCCGAGATCCCCCAGCAACCGGTCGTCGACTACGTGCTCCGCCCGCCGCGCGCCGACGAGCGCATGGCGATCGAGGCGGCCATCGATCGGGGCCTCGATGCGTGGCCGGCCCTCGGGGCCGGCGATTTCGAGCGCGCCATGCTCGACCTACACACCCGCAAGGAAACGCCATGAGTCTCAAATGCGGCATCGTGGGCTTGCCCAACGTCGGCAAGTCCACGCTGTTCAACGCCCTCACCCGGGCCGGGATCGCCGCGGAAAACTATCCGTTCTGCACGATCGAGCCCAACGTCGGAATCGTCGAAGTCCCCGATCCGCGACTGGGTGCCCTGGCCGGCATCGCCAGGCCGGAGAAGGTGCTGCCCGCGGTGGTGGAATTCGTCGACATCGCCGGTCTCGTCGCAGGGGCATCGAAGGGCGAGGGCCTGGGCAACCAGTTCCTGGCCACCATCCGCGAGACCGACGCGATCGCCCACGTCGTGCGCTGCTTCGAGGACGACAACGTGGTGCACGTCGCCGGCGGAGTGAACCCCGTGTCGGACATCGAGACCATCAACACCGAGCTCGCGCTGGCCGACCTCGCCACGGTGGAGAAGCAGCTCGCCAAGAACGAGAAGACCGCCCGGTCCGGCGGCGACAAGGAAGCGCTGCGGCTGGTGGTCGCGCTCAAGAAGGTGGAGGCGGTGCTCGATGCGGGACGACCGGCCCGCACGGCCGATCTCTATCCCGAGGAGCTTGCGGTACTGCGGCCGTTGTTCCTGCTCACCATGAAGCCGACCATGTACGTGGCCAACGTGGGCGAGCGCGGTTTCCATGACAATCCGCTGCTGGCTGCGGTCGAGGCGCACGCCAAGGCCGAGGGCGCGCCTGTGGTGCCGGTCTGCGCGGCGCTGGAGGCGGAGATCGCCGACCTCGAAGGCGACGACAAGCTTGCCTTCCTGGCCGACCTCGGCCTGGACGAGCCCGGCCTCGACCGCGTGATCCACGCCGGCTATCGGCTCCTCGGCTTGCAAACCTACTTCACGGCGGGCCCGAAGGAGGTCCGGGCGTGGACCATTCACGTGGGCGACACCGCACCGCAGGCCGCCGCCGTGATCCACACCGACTTCGAGAAAGGCTTCATCCGCGCGGAGGTGATCGCCTACAACGACTTCCTCGCGTGCAAGGGCGAGCATGGCGCCAAGGACGCCGGCAAGATGCGCCTGGAGGGCAAGGAATACGTGGTCAAGGACGGCGACGTGATGCACTTCCGGTTCAACGTATAGGGCATCCGATGCCGCCCGCCACGGGCTGCACGGAAAACCCTCGCGGTCGGCTGGAAACGATCGGGCGCCGGCCGGTCGAATCACACCCGCGGCGCCCATGCAGGCGCGCGCTGGCTGCGGCCCTAGCCGCCCTTGCCGTTCGCAGCCGCGACCCAGTCGTCGGCGAGTGTCAGGGCATCGTCGATGCCGGCCACGATGAAGTCGATCTCCTCGCGGGTCACGATCAGCGGGGGTACGACCCACACCCCGAACTTGTCGGCCGGGACATAGAGGTTGCGCTCCCTGAAGAGGTGCAGGGCGACCTCCTTCACGATGGTGTGGCTGTATTTCTCGGTCACCCGGCGCAGGGGCTCGCGCGTGGCGCGATCCCGTACGAGCTCGATGGTCCAGAAAAGCCCGAGTCCCCTGACCTCGCCGATCGAGACGTGCCGGTCCGCGAGTTCGTGCAGCCGCGCGCCGAGATACGCGCCCATGACCTGGCAGTTCTCGAGCACGCCGTCCTCCAGGAGAACTCGCAGGCTTTCGAGGGCTGCCGCGCAGCCGAGGGCGTGCCCCGAAAAGCTCTGGCCGTGACCGAAGATCTCGTGGTCGAACGAGCGCGAGATCCTTTCCGAGAAGATCGTCGCCGCGAGCGGGCAATACACGCCGAGCGCCTTGCCCATGACCAGGATGTCCGGCACCACGTCGAAGTGCTCGACCGCGAACAGGCGTCCGGTACGGCCCATGCCGGTCATGGTCTCGTCGGCGATCATCAGGATGCCCCATTGGTCGCAGAGCGCGCGCACGCCCTGCAGGTACCCGGGCGGGGGGACGATGATGCCGTTGCTGCCGACGACGGGCTCCACGAGCATCGCCGCGACTTTGTTGGAGCCGCCCTCCTGCTCGATGAGATAGTCGAGATAGTCGAGATTGGCCTGCACCGCGTCCGCGCCGCTGCCGAACAGCGGCCGGTAGGGATTGGCCTCGGGCGCGAAGACGACGCCCGGCACCGTCAGCGGCTCCTGGAACCAGCGCCGCGGATCGCCGGAGACCGACGCCGCGCCGGCGCTCGAGCCGTGCCACGAGCTGTAGCGGGTGATGATCTTGTACGGATAGGGGTACTGCATCGGCGCATCGACGTGGGCGCCACCCTTGATGACGGCGTTGTACATGTGCAGTCGGGCACCCTTGACCGCCGCCTCGACCGCCGCCGCGCCGCTTTGGGACAGGAACACCTTCTTGTCCGGGCCGCCGGGGGTGATGCGCGCGAGCGTCTCGACCAGTGCGGCGGTGGGCGCGGTCGCGAAGTCATCGGTCACGTAGACGACGCTCTCCATCTGCCGGCGCATTGCCGCGAGCACTTTCGGATGATTGAAGCCGAGGTTGATGCACTCGTGGGCGCTCCGCAGGTCGAAGATCTTCCGGCCGTCGGTGGTATGGATCCAGCAGCCGCGGGTTTCCCGTACGGGCAACGGCGTGTAGCCGGCCTGGGCGGACCAGCATTGCATCAGATGTCGGCCCTGCACCGAAGCGAAATCGTCATCGGTCATCGCGCACTGGACTCCTTGGATCTTTCTCGGCATCGGAAAAAACGCGTCAGGGACGTCGTGCAGCCGCCACATCCGCTCCGGAGTCGGTCCGTCGGAGTCGTGGACGGGAGGCTTTCGATCGTGGCCGGATACCCAGGTCGCAGCACGACTCGCGCTTGTCGGCACCACTCTACGGTAAAACGGGCCTTGCGCGACAGGTACAACGGCCAGCGGGCTGGTCGCAATCTCGGGCCGCGGACTCGAGCTACGACATCGCAGTGGTGGCGACATCGACGCGGTTGGCCACCGTGCGCGGGCGTCGACAGCGGCTGTCATTCCCTCGTTGCGGCGGACAACCCGAGTGGCGCGGCAGGTGGCGTTCCGTCGGTTAGCCGCGCGCCGAGGGTGACGACAGCTGTTCGTGATGCGAAGATCACTCTTTGCGCGAACATCGAGGCGATGCGACGCCTCGACCACGACGGGCCATGATCACCGTGTCGACTCTCCCGGCAGACTCTCCGTTGCGTGAACGCGCGCCTTCGACGCACGTCGCGTCGACCCTCGGGCCCGCACGCTCGGGCTGGCGCGTTCGCATCGGCCTGGCCGCTATGCTCGTCGTCGCACTCGCCGTGATGGGGTGCGCCAGCCTTGGGCCGCGACCCCTGCCACCGCGCGTCGAGGTCGCCGGGGTGCGGCTGGTGGCGGGAAGCGCGGATGAGCTGCGGGTGCGGGTCCTGCTCGACGTCCGCAATCCCAACCCCTTCGCCGTTGCGCTCAGGAGCATCGAGGCGCGGTTTGACATCGAGGAGATCGCGGTGGCCACGGCCGAGCTGCCCGCGCCGGTGATGCTCGAGGCCTCCGGCACGACCCGGGTCGAGGTGGAGGCCCGCGCCGATCTCGGTGCACTCCGGCAGGTGGTGTCGCGGGTGCTCCGCAAGCTCGCTGCCACCTACGACGTCGTGGGCGTGGCAGTGGTGCAGGATGGTGTCCGGCTCAATTTCAGGAAGCATGGCGACCTGCCTCTCGCCGACCTCGTTGGACGGCCCCGATGAAGCTGCGCTTCACCAAAATGCATGGCCTCGGCAACGACTTCGTCGTGCTCGATGGCGTCCGCCAGCCCATTGACCTCGACCGTGAGCAACTGCGCCGGCTCGCCGACCGGCGCCTGGGCGTGGGCTGCGACCAGGTCTTGCTGGTCGAGCGGGCGACCGGACCCGGTGCCGATTTCCGCTATCGCATCTTCAACGCCGACGGCGGCGAGGTGGAGCAGTGCGGCAACGGCGCGCGCTGCTTCGTGCAGTTCGTGCGCGAGGAGGGACTCACCGACAAGCGCAGCATTCGGGTCGAGACCGCGGGTGGCATGATCACGCCGGCGCTGACGGACGACGGCCAGGTCATCGTCGACATGGGCGTACCACGATTCGCGCCGGCCGACGTGCCGTTCGCGGCGGACGCCGAGGCGACGAGCTATGTGCTCGAGGTCGCGGGGCGCGCGATCGAGATGCATGTCCTGTCGATGGGCAATCCGCACGCGGTGCAGATCGTGTCGGACGTCGAACACGCACCCGTGACGACCGAGGGCCCGCAGATCGAGGCGCACCCACGCTTTCCGCAGCGGGTCAATGCGGGTTACATGGCAATCGTCGATCGCGCTAACATTCGGCTGCGCGTGTGGGAGCGTGGCGTCGGCGAGACACCTGCGTGCGGTACGGGAGCGTGCGCGGCGGTCGTCGCCGGCATTCGGCGTGGATGGCTCGATCGCGAGGTCACGGTGGCGACCCGCGGCGGCGCATTGCGCATCGCCTGGCCCGCGGATGGCGCGCCGGTGTGGATGACCGGCCCGGCGGTGACCGTATTCCGGGGTGAATGGATTCCCGAGCCCGACCCTGCTGTCGACGAGCGCCTGCCTCGCCCCACCGTCGCGACCTGACCCACGCCGCTGCCGATCACAAATACCACAGGACCCTTCCGGATGGATGCCGATGCAGTCGCCGAGTACCTGACGCAGAACCCGCAATTCTTCGAGGACTACGCCGACGTGATGGCGGAGATCTTCGTGCCCCATCCGCATGGTGGCCATGCCATTCCCATCGCCGAGCGCCAGATCATCGCCCTTCGCGAGCGCAATACCGAGCTCGAGGGACGGTTGCGGGAGCTCATCCGGTTCGGCAGCGAGAACGACGGCATCAGCGAAAAACTGCACCGCTCGACACTCGCGTTGTTCGCCGCGCCCGATCTCGAGACGACGCTCGCGGTGCTCTACCAGAGCCTCACGGAGGACTTCGCCGTCCCGAAGGTGGCGTGTCGCCTGTGGGGCAAGGTGCCCGAGCAGTCGTATCTCCCGGAGCTCGCCGCCACCAGCCACGAGTTGCGGCAATACACTGACCAGCTCGGCGCACCGTATTGCGGACCCAATCCGCCGTTCGAATCGCAGGACTGGTTCGACGAGGGGTCGACTTCGGTATCGTTCGCGTTCCTGCCGCTACGCACCTCGCATACCTTCGGCCTGCTCGGTCTCGCAAGCGACGATCCGGCGCGCTTCTTTCCCGGCATGGGCACGATGTACCTGACCCGCCTGGCGGAGCTTGCCAGCGTCGCCACGGCACGTTATCTGCCGGCCGCCTGAGCCGCCGGCATCCCATGCCGCGTCCGCCGCCCCCCACGATGCCGGCAGATCCCGGGGCGGCCGCGCCGCATCCCGCCAATCAGGCACTCGTGGACGCGTACGCCCGGCACCTTGCCACGCGGCCCTCACACACTCGCGCGGCCTACGTCCGCGATGTGGCCAAGCTCGCGCAACTGGCGGGCGACAAGCGCCTGCCGGCGCTCGGCGCTGCGGACCTGCGTCGCTGTCTCGCGACACTGCACGCGCGCGGCCTCGCGGGCCGAAGCCTTGCGCGGACCCTATCGGCGTGGCGCGGGTTCTATCGATTCCTGCTCGACGCCGAGCACGGCCTCATCGAGAACCCGTGCACCGGGTTGCGCGCACCGCGATCGCCCAAGCGCTTGCCGTCGGCGCTCTCGCCCGACGAGGCCGTGCAACTCGTGGCGATCGACGCGAGCGACCCGGCAGGGCTGCGTGATCGGGCCCTGTTCGAGCTTGCCTATTCGTCGGGACTGCGTCTTGCCGAACTGGCCGGACTCGACCTCGGCCGGGTCGATCTCGTCACCGGCGAGGTCAGGGTATGGGGCAAGGGCGCGAAGGAGCGGATCGTGCCGGTCGGCCGTGCCGCGCGCGACGCGATCGGCGCATGGCTGGTCGTGCGCGACGCCGTTGCCTCGCCGGGGGAGGCGGCGCTGTTCGTCGGCGAGCGCGGCCGGCGCGTCACCGCGCGGACGATCCAGCGAAGGCTTGCACAATGGGCGGTGCGGCAAGGTCTTGGCCGGCACGTGCATCCGCACATGCTGCGCCATTCGTTTGCTTCGCATGTGCTCCAGTCGTCCGGTGACCTGCGGGCAGTGCAGGAGATGCTCGGACACGCGAGCATCGCGAGCACGCAGGTTTATACCCACCTCGACTTCCAGTATCTCGCCAAGGCCTACGACGCGGCCCATCCGCGCGCGCGCAAGCGCCGCCGCGCCTAGTTCGGCACCTCGCCGGCGACCGTCGCGATTTCCGGCAGCCAGGGCAGATCGGTGACGCCGGGATCGACGCCGGCCTGCGCCAACAGCGTCGTGAGCTGGCCGCGATGATGCGTGCCATGGTTGAAGAGATGAATCGCCGCGACCGCCGCCGGCAACACCCGGTCCTGGCCGTCGACGACGCTTCGGTAGCGCAGCGTGCCGTCGAGCCACGCCGTCGTCACCGTCTCTGCCCACGCCTGCATGTGCAGGTCGGTGGCTGCACGTTCCGTGGCGAGGCTGGTGAAATCGTCGAACATCCCCCGACCGAAGTCGCCGGCAGGAGCCGCCGAATTCGTGAACCGCGCCAGCCAAACGCGGTCGCCCCACAGGAGGTGATTGCAGGTCTCGTGGATGGAGCCGAAGAATGCGCCGCGGTCCTGGCGTCGTGTCGCATCGTCCAGGGACGCGACACTGGCATGGAGACGCGCGTTCATCCATTGCGTGTAGCGGGCGAGGAGCTGGCAGTAGGCGGGCGTAATCATGTCAATTGCGGCAAAAGCGGTGCCCGATCGGAGCAAACGGGCACCCTCGCGCCATCCGGTGGGCACGCGCCGCGACGTGGGGATTTGGCGTGTCGGGCGATGTAATCATGCGGCGTTGGCGAGCTCTTCCATCTTGTTGCGCTGATTGCAAATGAGGCCCGTGATCACGCTCGCGTCGCGGACCGTCATGATGCCCATGTCGTAGTTGCCCGCGTCCGCCTCGACGATCACGAACAGCTCCTCGTCGATGCCGTACGGCACCGCGTGTTCCTGCCGCTGTCCGCGCAGCCACTGTTGATCTCGGGCATGCCGTCGAGGAAGCGTCGCTCGAGTTCGAGGAGCGGACCGGACAGCGCGGTGGCGAGGAGGCGAGGGGGGGGCACCATGTCGCAGGCATTGTAGCCGGAGGGCCCGGCGGCGACGGGATCGTACCCATGACCCTTCAGATGCCGGCGCGGGATGCGAGAAGGCGGCGGGTAGGCACCCGTGGGCTCACTCGGCCCGCCCAAAAAAAAGGGGCGCCTTTGGGAGGCGCCCCGAGAGGGCCACTGAGGAGAAGCATGCTTCGTTGTTGCGCGGGGGGAGGAGGTCCCCGCTCACGCGAGGCCGGTGAGTAGCCGGCGCCGCATGATCGTGCCGGCGACGCCTACACGCGGTAGGCGGACTCGCCGTGAGAGCTGATGTCGAGACCTTCGCGCTCCTCCTCTTCCGCGACCCGCAGGCCCACGGTGAGATCGACGATCTTGAAGGCGACGAACGCCACGGCGCCGGACCACACGAGCGTGGTCAGCACGCCCTGGGCTTGCACCCAGAGCTGATGCGCCATGTCGTAGTCGCCGACCTTGTTGGCCACGTAGTCGTAGACGCCCTGGCCGCCGAGGCTGGGCGCGGCGAATACGCCGGTGAGGAGCGCGCCAAGGATACCGCCGACGCCATGCACGCCGAACACGTCGAGCGCGTCGTCGGCGCCGAGGATCCGCTTCAGGCCATTCACGCCCCACAGGCATATGAAGCCCGCGAGCAACCCCAGAATGAGCGCACCACCGATGCCCACGAAGCCGCACGCCGGGGTGATGGCTACGAGGCCCGCCACCGCACCCGATGCAGCACCGAGCATCGACGGCTTGCCCTTCGCCATCCATTCACCGGTGATCCACGCCAGCACCGCCGCCGCCGTGGCGATCAGGGTGTTGACGAAGGCGAGGGCCGCGACGTCGCCGGCTTCGAGCGCGGAGCCCGCGTTGAAGCCGAACCAGCCCACCCACAGGAGCGACGCACCGACCATCGTGAACGTCAGGTTGTGCGGCGCCATCGCCTCGCGACCGTAGCCCACCCGCTTGCCGATGACATACGCACCGACGAGGCCCGCGATCCCGGCATTGATGTGCACCACCGTCCCGCCGGCGAAGTCGAGCGCGCCCTTCGCCCACAACCATCCGCCCTTCGCCGTCGCGAGGTCGGCCGCCTTGGCATCGGTGAACGCATCCGGTCCGGGCCAGAACCAGACCATGTGCGCGATGGGCAGGTAGGCGAACGTGAACCACAGCGCGGCGAAGAGCAGCACGGCCGAGAACTTCACCCGTTCGGCGAAGGAGCCGACGATAAGGCACACCGTGATGGCGGCGAACGTCGCCTGGAAGGCCACGTACAGAAGCTCCGGAATGACCACGCCCTTGCTGAACGTCGCAGCGGTGGAGAACGAGCCGATGCCGTCCTTGAGGGTGAAGACGCCGTGCAGGAGCACGCGATCGAACCCGCCGATGAAGGCATTGCCCTCGGTGAACGCGAGGCTGTAGCCGTATACGGTCCACAGCACCAGGATCAGGGCGAAGACCACGAAAACCTGCATCAGCACCGACAGCATGTTCTTCGAGCGGACGAGGCCACCGTAGAACAACGCGAGGCCCGGCACCGCCATCATGACCACGAGCAGGGTGGCGACGATCATCCAGGCGTTGTCGCCCTTGTTGGGTGTCGGTGTGGCGGCAGCGGGCGCTGCCGTTGCCGCCGCGGCATCTGCGGCCGGAGCGCTCGCTGCGGGGGCGGCAACAGCCGGGGCAGCCGCGGGTGCGGGGGCTTTGGCATCGGTTGCCTGCGCGAGGAGGATCGACTGCGCGGCGGGCGCGGCAGCCGTCGCGAAATCGTTGGCCCCCGCGGCACTGCCGAAGGCAAACGTCGCGACCAGCGCGAAAAGAGCGATGAGTCGGTTCATAGTGGCATTCCCCTCAAAGCGCTTCCGCACCGACTTCACCGGTACGGATGCGCACGACTTGTTCCAGTGGGAAGACAAAGATCTTGCCGTCGCCGATTTTCCCCGTGTTCGCGGCCTTCTCGATCGTCTCTATGGCACGCTCCAGGAGGTCGTCGCTGATGGCGGCTTCGACCTTTATCTTCGGCAGGAAGTCGACGACGTATTCGGCGCCGCGATAGAGCTCGGTATGGCCTTTCTGGCGACCGAAGCCCTTCACTTCCGTGACGGTGATGCCCTGCACGCCGATCGCGGACAACGCTTCGCGTACTTCGTCCAACTTGAACGGCTTGATGATGGCGGTGACCATTTTCATGATGTCTCCGGTGCTGACGTGTTCGGTTTCGTAGGTTCCGGCGTTCAGAACGTTTTTTGCACGTACACCACGACCTGGTTGTCGGCGATCTTCTTGCCGAACGGATTGGTGTAGAGCTCGTCCTTGGCGTCCGTGCCGGTCACGAAGATGCCGGTGGTCACGCCGTAGATCTCCGTCGACGCGCCGATTTTCCAGTCCGTGTAGTTGAAGTCGCCGTAGTGCCTGAACTTCTGGTGCCCGACGTGCCCGGTCAGGGTCACCTTGCCGATGACGTCGCTGACCTTCTCGATGATGTCGTAGTTGGCGGTGAGGTCGATGTAGTCGCTGCCGCGCGAATCGGCGAAGCCGAAGGTCTTGTTGTTGAGCACGTAGCTGTACTTCAACGACAGGAATTTCCAGGTGAGCCCGACATAGCCTTCCAGGGTGTCGGGCTTGGTGAAGCCGGCCGGGTACGAACCCGGGTACCAGTAGTAAAGCAGCCCGATGTCGTAGCCCAGGTCGCCGTACAGCGCGCCCTTGTAGCCGCCATACACGTCCCACTCAAGGCTCGCCGACGCGCCTGGTGCGGCGTCGGAGACCCAGCTGATGTTCGATGCCCAGGTGCCGAGGTACAGGCCGCTCTTGTGTCCGAGGTCGAACCCGCCCTGCAGCGCGGGCTTCTCGTTGGTCTGCGAAAGGCCACGGAAAACGTATTGGCTGTAGAGGCCGACGTTGCCGGTGAACGTGAAGTCGGGCTCGGGGGGAGCGGGCGCGGGCGTCTGAGCGAAGGCAGTTCCGGCGATCAGGGCTGCGAATGCGCCGGCAGCCACGGAGCGGCCGAGCGATGAAGAGGCGGGCATGGGTTTCCTTGTCGTGATGGTGATGGGGCCGCTGCACCACAGCATTTGGTGTGCCATGCCGGAAATTTGTCTTAGATCAGTATCTTGGGGAGGCTCGAACGCCGGGAGATGCGATTGGCACGTCGCGTCGCCCCGTGTCGGTGCGCGCGTCGACCGAACTTGCACGACGGTGGGGCGCGCCTCGTCCCTTAGGCCGAGAAGGCGCGTGGGTGAACTTTGCTAGACTCGAATCGTCCTCTCTGCAATCCCATCACCGGAGCCTGCCACCGTGAATACACGCCCATTGGATGAGATCGCCGCCCGTATCGGCCAGGCGTTCCAGAACAGCCCGGCCAAGGACATCGAAAAGCAGATGAAGCAGATGCTGACCAACGGCCTCGCGCGGCTGGACGTGGTGCCTCGTTCCGAATTCGACGTGCAGGCGCAGGTCCTGCTCCGCACGCGCGAAAAGCTCGAGGCGCTGGAACGGCGCCTGACCGAGCTCGAGTCGCGCATGGGAGTCGCGACGGGCACCGGCCTGGACGATCCCTCGGGGTCGGATCGCGGCGGTCGGGCGGGGGAACCCGAGGGCCCCAACTACGGCGGCGGCGCCGGCGGCGACTCATTCAGCGGCGGTGCCGGTTCCAGTGCCACCGGTGGCCCCGGCGGCGCGGGAAGCGGTGTCGGATACGGTGGCGGCTCCATGGGGAACGCGGGCGGACCAGGCGGGGGCGGACCCGGTGGATCGTCTTCTACCGGTCCGACGGGCGGACCGCCACCCGGGCACGACCCCAACCAGCCGCCGCGATAGCCTCGTCCGGCGCGCGTCGCCCCTGATCGACGCTGACGGCGAGGGCCTCACCGATGGCCCTCGCCGTGCTGCATTCGCGCGCCCTCGCCGGGGTCCATGCGCCCCCGGTGACGGTGGAGGTCCACCTCTCCGGTGGGTTACCTGCGTTCAACCTGGTCGGGTTACCGGACACCGAGGTCAAGGAAGCGCGGGATCGAGTGCGCGCGGCGTTGCACAACGCCCGGTTCGAATTCCCGGCACGCAAGATCACAGTGAATCTTGCGCCGGCCGACCTCCCCAAGGAATCCGGGCGCTTCGACCTGCCGATCGCGCTGGGCATCCTGGTCGCCTCCGGGCAGCTCCCGGCGCGCACGCTCGCGGAGCATGAATTCGCCGGAGAGTTGGCGCTGGGAGGCGCGCTGCGTCCGGTACGTGGCGCGCTGCCCATGGCGATCGCCGCGCACGGTGCCGGGCGCAAGTTCGTACTGCCGTTGGAAAGCGCCGGCGAGGCCGCCCTGGTGCGCCAGGCGGAGGTCCTCGGTGCGAGGGATCTCCTGCAGGTGTGCGCCCACGTAGCCGGCGATGTCCTCCTCACGCCCATGCCCGCCCGTGTCGAAGGCCCGACCACCGTCGTGGCAGACCTCGGCGACGTCCGGGGACAGGCGCAAGCCAAGCGGGCGCTCGCCATCGCCGCAGCAGGGGGCCACAGCCTGCTGTTGATCGGTCCGCCGGGCACGGGCAAGTCGATGCTGGCCCAGCGCCTCCCCGGGATCCTGCCGCCGCTGGAGGAAGACGAGGCGCTCGAGAGCGCCGCCGTCGCCTCGCTCGCCGGGCGATTCACGGTCAGCTCGTGGCGCGTGCGTGCGTTTCGCGCGCCGCATCACACCGCGAGCGCCGTGGCCCTGGTGGGTGGCGGCAGCGACCCACGCCCGGGCGAGATTTCGCTCGCGCATCACGGCGTGCTCTTCCTGGACGAGCTGCCGGAATGGGATCGACGGGTGCTCGAGGTGTTGCGTGAGCCGCTGGAGTCGGGCGAGATCCACATCTCCCGCGCGGCGCGGCAGAGCGTCTTCCCGGCCCGTTTCCAGCTCGTCGCCGCGATGAATCCCTGTCCATGCGGCTGGCAGGGCCACGCGAGCGGCCGGTGCCGCTGCACGCCGGACCAGGTCAGGCGCTACCGCGGCCGTGTCTCCGGCGCGTTGTTGGATCGCATCGACATGGGCGTCGAGGTCACGGCCGCTTCACCCGCCGTGTTGAGCGCCCCGCAGGGCGGCGCGGACGACGGACCCGACACGGCAACCGTTCGCGACCGTGTGATCGCGGCGCGCGCGATTCAACGGGCGCGCCAGGGTGTGCCGAATGGACGTCTCGCCGCCGGCGACGTGCAGCGCGTCTGCGCCCCCGAGGCCGCGGGCCAGGCGTTGCTCGCTCGCGCGATGGCCCGGCTATCGTTTTCCGCGCGGGCCTATCACCGCGTGCTCAAGGTCGCGCGCACCATCGCGGATCTCGATGGGTGTGGGCAGGTTGCCATGGCGCACGTGGCGGAGGCGCTCGGGTATCGGCGCTTCGAGCACGAGCCAGGATCGTAGGGTTCGGCAACACCGCCGGGCGATCGTTTCCGGCAGCGGCGCGACGCAACTGTCATGGCGAGCGGCCGCGCGTTGGGTTTTCGACCACAGAGCGGTCCGGACGACTGTCCCGCAATGTGTCGGCTTGTCCCGAGTCGCGCGCGGCGGAGCCAGGCGCGGCGTGCCCGGACGGCACCGCCGCCACCTCGAGATAACGTACGGCCCGGCTGACGATCAACGCCCGTCGGACGCAAGGGCGTCGTGGACCTGCGGGGGGTCGTGGATCTGCGGGGGTCGTGGATCTGCGGGGGTCGTGAATCCGCGGGGGTCGTGAATCCGCGGGGGGTAGTGGACCTCATGCCTCCGCGAGTGATGGTCGGGTTTGTCGCCACGTGGTGTGAACCGCGCGCCTTCGCGGCGCTCCAACCAGTCTCGACCCCCCGCACGGCCAGTTCGCCGTCTTTGTTGTTTCGCTGGAATCGCGTAGTCCCTGCAGCGAAGGCAGACGCTGCGCTTTTTTCCTTGGCATTCGCTTCCTGGCGCGTTTCCCTCTCGACATCCACCCTCGGGCCCGACCTTCGCCGATCCAAACGCCCCGGATCGGGCAGGACCGTTCGCTATACTCTTCCTCCTCCCATGAACGCCATCACCGAACCCTTCCTGCACGAGGCGGAGCACGCCACCACGCCCCGCCTGCGGGAAATTCCCTACAACTACACGTCGTTCTCCGATCGCGAGATCGTCATCCGCCTGCTCGGCGAGGAGATGTGGGGACTTCTCGAGGACCTGCGGGGCGAGCGGCGCACCGGGCGCTCCGCGCGGATGCTGTTCGAGGTGCTGGGCGATATCTGGGTGGTCGAGCGCAACCCGTACCTGCAGGACGACCTCCTGCAGAACGCGCGCCGCCAGCAATTGCTCGTCGACGCCTTGCGACATCGCCTGGGCGCTATCGAGAAGCGTCGCGCCGAGTACGTCGTGAACGAACCCGACCGCGATGCCAAGGTCGGACGCCTGCTCGAGGCCGCGCACGCCGCCGTCGATCGCTTCGCGCTTGCCTTCGCCGAGACCAGCAAGCTCCGGCGCCGCATCCAGCGGGTGCTGAGGCGCTACACCGCCAAGGACAACATCGCCTTCGACGGCCTCGCGCGGGTGTCGCACGTTACCGACGCGACCGACTGGCGCGTCGAGTATCCCTTCGTGGTGCTCCTTCCGGACACCGAGGTCGAGGTCCGCGGCCTGGTCGAAGGATGCATCGACTTGGGCCTCACCATCATTCCGCGGGGCGGCGGCACGGGGTACACGGGCGGGGCCATTCCACTGAATGCCCGATCGGCGGTCATCAACGTCGAGAAGCTCGAGCGGCTTTCCGTCGTCGAGCGCGTCACCCTGCCCGGACGTGCCGAGCCGGTGCCGACGATCGAGGCCGGATCGGGTGTGGTCACCAAGCGGGTGATGGACGTCGCCGAGCGCGAGAAACTCGTGTTCGCCGTCGATCCGACGTCGGCCGATGCCTCGTGCATCGGTGGCAACGTGGCCATGAACGCCGGGGGCAAGAAGGCCGTGCTGTGGGGCACGGCGCTGGACAACCTGTTGTCGTGGCGCATGGTGACCCCCGATGCCGACTGGCTGGAGGTGACGCGCGTCGACCACAACCTCGGCAAGATCCACGATGCGCCGACCGCGACGTTCGAGCTGCAATGGTTCGCGGCCGACGGCAAGACCGTGAAGCGGCGCGAGACCCTCGCCGTCCGCGGTGCGGATTTTCGCAAGGTGGGGCTCGGCAAGGACGTGACCGACAAGTTTCTCGCCGGCCTCCCGGGCGTGCAGAAGGAAGGCTGCGACGGGATCATCACCTCGGCGCGGTTCATCCTGCACCGCATGCCGCCGGCCATCCGCACCGTGTGCCTGGAGTTCTTCGGCCAGGTGCGCGATTCGACGCCCGCGATCGTCGAGATCAAAAAGTATCTCGACCAGCGTCCGGACGGCGCGATCCTGGCGGGACTCGAGCATCTCGACTCGCGCTACGTCCGCGCCGTCGGCTACGCCACCAAGGCCAAGCGCCATGGCTGCCCCAAGATGGTCCTGCTGGCCGACATCGTCGGCGAGTCCGAGGACGGGGTCGCCCGTGCGGCGTCGGAGGTGGTGCGCATCGCCAATGCGCGGGGCGGCGAAGGGTTCGTCGCGGTGTCGCCGGAGACCCGCAAGCGCTTCTGGCTCGACCGATCGCGCACCGCGGCGATCGCCAAGCACACCAATGCGTTCAAGATCAACGAGGACGTGGTGATCCCGCTCGAGCGCCTCGGCGACTATACCGACGGCGTCGAGCGCATCAACATCGAGCTCTCGATCCACAACAAGCTTCGCCTGACCGACGCCCTCGCCGAGTTCTTCCGCGGCCCGATGCCGGCGGCCCACGACGAGGTGCGCGTGGCCGAGGAGATCGTCGCGGCCAAGGTGGAAGAGGCGCAGGAAGTCATCGAGGCAACCCGCACGCGCTGGCGCGATCTCCTGGCGCGCATCGACGAGACGTTCCTGGCGCTGCAGGACCACTCGGTGGTGGTGTCGTGGAGGACCGAGCTGAAGGCGCGCCTGGACGAGATCTTCGCGGGCATTGCGTTCGACGCGATTCGAAGCCGCTACGCCGCGATCCACAAGGAGATCCTGCGCAGTCGCGTGTTCATCGCCCTGCACATGCATGCCGGCGACGGCAACGTGCACACCAACATCCCGGTCAACTCCGAC
>JBDTWB010000003.1:0-55266 GCA_040006895.1 Casimicrobiaceae bacterium
TCGCCTGCGAACGCGAAGAAGTTGGGCTCCTTGGGAGCGGTCATGAACACCCGCGGGTGCTGCCGAAGGTAGGTGTACAGCGCGGTGGTACCGGAGCGCGCCGCGCCGATCACGACGAAGGTCGGCAGGCTATGCGATGGCTGCGCTTCGGTCGACATCGTCGGTCAGGCGTCCTCGTCAATGGCCGGCAGCTCGAATGCCGGCGGGCGGCTAGAATGCCAGGGCGCGCCGCGCTGGGGCGAATTATGCTCGATCCCTGCCGCTGTGCCCGTCGCGCGGCGCGACCGCGCGCCCAGCTTCCACATGCCCTCACTCCCTCCGCTCGACATCGTCCTGGGTTCCGGGCACGCCGGCGTGGGCGCCGCAAGCGCACTCGTCGCGCGCGGTCGTCGCGTGCTGCTGCTCGATGCGGGCGAGGACATCGATCCGGCCAGCGCGCGGCTGCGCGACCGGCTCGGCGCGGTCGAGCCGCCGCAGTGGGATCCCGCCGACGTCGATGCACTGGTCGCGCCCCGCCGTCGGGAGCGCAGCGATACAATGCGTCCGTACGGATCGGGCCATCTCTTTCGTCGCCCCGCCGGCATGCCGCCGTGGACCGAGGACGGCAGCGCGCATCGCCTGCAACCGTCATTTGCCACGGGCGGGTTGAGCAATGCCTGGGGCGCGTCGGTGTTGCCCTATCGGGATGCCGATCTCGACGACTGGCCCCTGGCCGCAGTCGACCTGGCGCCGCACTATGCCGCCGTGGCGCCGCTGCTGCACATCCGGGCGCGCGACGACGATCTCGCCGCGGCGTTTCCGCTCTATGGTGCGCTGCCCGCCGACGCGCTGCCGCTCAGCAGCCAGGCGAGCGAGGTCCTCGACAGGCTGCAGGCACGCCGGGGCACACTGCGCCGGCTCGGCGTCGTGGCCGGCCAGTCGCGCCAGGCGATTGCCGCGCCCTGTCGCCTGTGCGCGCTTTGCCTGCACGGCTGCCCGTACCGCCTGATCTTCAACGCCGCTGACGTGGTCGGGGCGCTCGCCGCCGGGGGCGGTCTCATCCACGCGCCGGGCGTCGTGGCCGTGCGCTTCACGGAAGAACACGACGGCGTCCGGATCGCCACGCGCGATGCACGAACCGGCGAACCGGGCGAGTTCTTCGGCGCCCGGCTATATGTCGCCGCGGGTGTCATTCCCACCGCCCTCCTGGTGCTCGACTCGATCGACCGCCCCGGCGAGCGCGTGCTCCTGCAGGATACCCAGCACCTTTACCTGCCGCTGCTGCACGGCTGGCGGGCGCCGGTCGATCCGGCGCGCGAGCCTCGCCACGCCCTGGCGCAGATCTTCATGGAGATCGAGGACCCGCACGTATCGCGTCACACCGCGCACGTCCAGCTCTATACCCACAACGACACGTTCGCGCCCGACATGCGCCTGCGCTTCGGTCGCATGGCACCGGCACTGGAGCGGATGGTGCAGCAGCTCAGCCGGCGCCTGATCGTCGCCCAGGCGTTCCTGCATTCCCGCGAGTCGCCCGCCATCGCCGTGCGACTGCAACGCGGCGCCGGCGGCGCACGACTGGCGTTCGAGGTGGTGGCCAATGAAACTTCCGCGGGCGTACTCGCGCGCGTCAAGCGGCGCGTGGCGCGCGTCGCCCTGCTCGCCGGGCTCGCGCCCTTGCTGCCGCTGGCCCGCGCCGGCCTTCCGGGTAGCAGCTTTCACTGCGGCGGGACGTTCCCCATGCGCCGCTCGCCGGTCGGCCTGGAAACCGACCTCCTCGGGCGCCTGCCGGGCTTGCAACGCGTGCACCTGGTCGATGCCTCGGTGTTTCCCAGCATCCCGGCGACGACCATCGCCTTCTCGGCGATGGCCAATGCGCACCGTATCGCGGCGGCAGCCGCCGGCCTGGACGGTTAATCGCCGTCACCCTCCCCGCGGTAGCGCCAGCGCAGGTAGTTGCCGGTCGCCGCGAGCCCCGTGGCGGCGTCGTAGCGCGGCGCGTAACCGAGCTCGCGACGTGCCGCAGCGATGTTGCACGCGCCCTCGGCCGTGAACAGCAGCGGTTGTTCCGCAGCCGGGTCGACGATCAACGGTCGTCCCCGGCCGGCGATCAGCCGGAGCCGCTCACGCCACCGCGCCATCGCCGGCTCGCCCAACCGGCGCCGCATCCAGCCGAAGATGCGGCGCACGCCCGGCCAACGGGCAACCCCGAGCGGATTGCGCCACAGGCCGCGCAACGCGCTGCCGGGCGATTCCGGCGCGATCGACACCGGCGGGCGAGCGTGGAGCGGCCGGTCGACGGCATGCCCATACGCCTCGAAAAGCGCGGACCATGCGAACGGTGCCGGCCCACTGACGATATAGCGCGAACCCGGCGGCACGGTTGCCACCGCGGCCGCGAGCAACGCCGCGACAACATCGTCGACGTGCACGCCGTTGCAGCGCCCCAGGCCGGTCGCGGGCAGCACCAGCTCACCGGCGAGCAGGGCCCTTGCGAAGCGGTCCGTCCAGAAGGCGCTGTACGGCCCGTAGACGATGGTCGGCTGCAGGATCACCGCGTCCAGGGTATTTGCCTTCCCCCGCGCCTCGAGGTCGCGCTCGATCGCCAGTTTGGCGGCGCGATAGGCGCTGCCGGTCCCGCTGCGCGGGGACGCCTCGCTGACGTCGCGGCGCGGCCAGTCGTCGTACACCACGATCGAACTCACGTGTACCAGGCGACGCACGCCGGCCGCGGCGCAGGCATCGGCGAGGGCGCGGCAAAAGGCGACGTTGTCGGGACCCGGGCGGGTGTAATCGTAGGCAAGGCTCATCACCAGGTCGTGGCCGGGCACGAGCGTCGCGGCGATCGTGGGATCGGCGAGATCGACCTTCCGCACCGCGACCGGGTAGCGCGCGATCCGCACGCCCTGCGCGGGGTCGCGCAACGTCACCGTGACGTCGGCGCCGTTCGCATGCAGGGTCGCCACCAGGCGCGCGCCGATGAATCCCGCGCCGCCGGTGACGAGTACACGCCGGCCGGCGAGCTGCGTACGCATCGCCGGGGTCGTCTCGACCGGCATGCCTTCGGGGTGCGCCAACCTCGCCCGGCGTTCGTACAGCTCCCGGATGACCGCCGCGGTGGGTACGGCCGCCAGCCGCGGGTCGGCACGACCTGGATCGCGCAGGCCGGCAAGCCATGCCGCCAGCCGGGCGCGGTGCAGCGCGCGCTGTCCCGCCGGGCCACGCGGCGATGTGACCTCCGCTCCGGGGACATCGAGGCGCGCGAGATCAACGACGACGCGACCCGTCGCCCCTTCGACGACCAGCTCCCGGTCGAGCGGGCGAAGCCGGCTGAGCACGACCACGCCGCCCGGTCCGCCGGCGAGCGCGAGCTCGGCCTCCGCCTCGGCTTCGTACCCGCCGCAGGCATCGTCGCGATACGCCACGGCGTGCAGCGGTCCGAGACACCATGCCAGCACGTCGAGGATGTGTGCGCCGGGATCGACCAGCACGCCGGAATCCCAGCACGATGCCGCGGCAGCACCGCCATAGCGCGCGCGGAACCGCCTCGGCACTCCGACCGCGCGCGCGCCCAGGGTCTCGCGCAAGGCTCCGATGGCCGCGGCGAACCGCCAGGGCGAGGCCGCAACGATCGCGGCACCGTCGGAACCCGGAGCACCCCCGGCAGCCGACGCCGCGGCGCTCGCCAGGACCTCGGGGCCGCACAACACCGGCCGCCCATGGGCCACGGCCTCGTGCAGGCAACGGATGACCCGGGGTCCGGAGCCGGCCAGCACCACCGCGTCGCATCGCTGCCACCACCCACGACCGTGACGACCCACGGCGTGCGCCGCGGAGTCGACCAACACGCTGCGGACCCCCAGGCTGCGCAGGGCGGCGCGCAGCAAGGCCGCCTCCGGTCCGTCAGCGGCCACGGCCACGCACCGGACACGCGTCTCACCGTCACCCATCACGCCCCGTCCGCCGCGCGCCCACCACCCGGACGTAGGTTGCTTCCAGCATGGCATGCGCCTGTTCCGGGGAGAAGCGTGCTTCCGCCGCGCGCGCCCGCGCATTGGCGGCGAGCTCCTGGCGCAGGCTGGAATCCTCGCACAGCGTCCGGATCGATTCTGCCAGCGCGTCGACGTCGCCGATCGGCACCACCCGGCCTACGGACGCGTCGACGAGCTCCGGCACGCCGCCGGTGTCGGTCGCGATCACCGGAAGCCCCGCGCGCATCGCCTCCACGATGGTCAGTGGTAACGCCTCCCAGCGCGAACTCAGCACGAACAGGTCGGCGGCGGCAAGGTAGCGCGGCACGTCGTCACGATGGCCGACAAAGGTGATGCGCTCCTGCACCCCGGCGTCGACGGCGAGCCGCCGCAGCGACGCCCGCAGCGGTCCGTCTCCGACCACCACGAACTGCACGTCGACCGACCCCAGCCGCTGGATCGCGGCGATCAGGTAATCGATGCCCTTCTGCGGCGCGAGGCGAGCCACGGTGATGGCGAGAACGCGCCGATTCCGGGGGAGGAGGCTCGCGCGCAACGCCGCCACGTCGCCCGCATCCAATGCCGGGGCGGCCGCCAGGCCCAGGCCGATGACCTCGAGCTTGGTGGACGACACGCCGGCGCGCACGAGCGCGTCCGCGGTGCGCCGGCTCGGCGAGATCACCCGGTGTGCCACGAGCTGGCTCAAGCGCGCGAACGCGGCCACCCGCTGCGGCTCGGAGCCGTGGTAGGTGACGATCCGCGGCACCGATCGTACCGGGCTCGCCAACGCCGCCACCAGCAGCGGCGCACTCTCGTGGGCGTGGACGAGCTCGATCGCCTCCGCGCGCAGGAATCGGCGCAGCTGCACGCTCGCCCGCGCCGCAGCCGCGATCCGGTGCACCAGGGTGCCGCCTGCGCCGCCGACACCGTCGAGATCGAGGGGGAGGAAATGCGCATCGCTGCGGCGATCGGCCCACGCGCCCTCGGTGCCGGCCAGGCGCACGTCGTGACCGCGACTGCGCAACCAGGCAGACAGATCCAGCACGTGACGCTGGATGCCGCCCGGGCGAAACGAGGTGCACACCTGCAGCACGCGCAAGGGTTTCACGCGCCCGCGCCAGCCTGGACCGTCGCGTTCATCGGTCGCGCGACCGATAGACCCGCACGCTTCCTCCGCCGAGCGTCCCGGGCAGTGCCGCCACGAGGTCGAAGCGCGATGCGAGGATGGCGCGCACGGCAGGGAAGTTGCTCTCGGTGATGGCCGGAAACGCCATCACCACCCAGACGCGCCGGCCGGCGTCGAGCCAGTTCCTGAGCACCGCCGGATCGGTGAGCACCGGCCAATCGGGCGCGTAGTACGCGCGCAAGGGCTCCGAGCCGCGGCCCACCGACGTCGCGATGTCGCCGGGAGCGCGCTGGCGCTCGACCATGGCCACCGCGCCGGCGAGGTCCTGCTTGGGCGATGCATAGTTGCGGGCCAGGAGCACCGCCGACCCGGCCGCGAGCACGACGACCATGCCAGCCACGGCATAGCGTCGGATCGCCGCCGGCGCCCTGCCCTGCCCGGCCACCCATCCGGCCGCGCGCTCCGCCCAGTCCGTGGCGCCGACCGCCACGCAGGTGAACACGAACGCCGCGTCGACGAAGAAATAGCGAGGCCACAGGCGCAGTGCCAGCGCGCTGGTGAATGCCACGGTCAGCGGCACGTGCAATGCGTAGATCGCCACCAGCATTGGCTGCCGGCGCCCGACGTGGCGCGCACCCTGGACAATCAGCAGCACGGCGACCAGCACCGCGACCGGTGCGAGCCAACCCAGCGCATCGGCGGCGCGCAGCATCTCCTGAAAAGACCGCAGGGGATTGGCCCATTCGGCCAGCGGTGCTGCCGGATTGCCACCGGCCACCCGGCGCCTGGTCGTGGCGATCTGGGCGATGAGCGGCGCATACAGGAGACCAGTCGCGACGGCGGCCACGCCGTACGCCACGAAGGCCCGGCGGTCGGTCAGCCCCGGATAGGTTTGCCGCACTCGCGGCAGTGCGAGCGCCAGGGCGTGCACGATGACGTGGGCAGCGAACAGCACCGCCGCGGACAAGTGCGTGTACACGCCGGCGACCACGCAGATCGCGTAACCCGCCCAGACGCGCGCATCGGGCCGGCGCATCCCGCGCAGGAACAGGACTGTTCCCAGCGCGGTCCAGAAGAGCATCTCGGTGTAGCCGCGGGCGTTCTGCGAGAACCACACGTGATGGTAGGAGATCGCAATCAGGAAGGCCGCCAGCAGGGCACGTCGCTTCCCGACCGCCAGCGCGGCGAGAAGCCACGTGACCACTACACCGGCAATCCCGAAGAGCGCAGCGGGCAGGCGCAGCGCCCAGGCACTCTCGCCGAAGAGCGCGACTGCGGCCTTCGCCTGCAGGCTGTACAGCACGTGGTTGTTGAACGACGAAAAATCGGTGACGACTGCCGTGACCGGCAGGCGCACGAAGCGCGTCAAGGTCAGCACCTCGTCGTACCAGAGGCCCTGATCGAGGTGGATGACGCGCAGGATCGCGGCGAGCACCACAATTGCCACCAGGATCGCGATCTCGCCGCGCGTGGCGCGGGCTTCCGCCGGGATGGGAACGCCTGGCGGCACCGCGGCTCGACCCGCCAACGTTGGCGCCGGCTCCGGCGTCGACGCAGGGGCCTCGGTCATGGACGCACCAGCGCCGCGCTTGCCATGCGCACCGCGCGCAGCACCCGCCGCGTATTGAGATACCCCTGGTGCCCGTCCAGGAAGGCAGCCCACCGCCGGGCCGCCCGGAAGTAATGCATCTCGATACGCGGAACATCGAAGCGATCGGCGCCCACGGTGGCGCGGGCGAATCGGGTACCGAAGGCGACGTCCCAGATGCGGGCAATGTCGGCGCACACCGCGGGATCGACGCGACCGTAAGGCGCAGCAAACGCACGCGGACGCATCCCGAGCCGCGCCGACAGGGCTTGCGCGCAGCCGTCGATCTCCCGCCGCCGGGCGTCAGGCGAGAGGCGGGTGAGATCGGCATGGGCGACGCCGTGGCCGCCGAACTCCACCCCCTCCCCGGCTAATGCCCGCACCGTCGGCCAGTCGAGCAGAGCACGCGGCGGGGTCGGCGCTCCCGGCCACGTCTCGCAGCCGCCGAGTGCACCGGTGGGCGCGAACACCAGCGCCGAAAACCCATGGGCACGCAGCACGGGATGGGCAACCTCGGCAAAGTCCGCGAATGCGTCATCGAAGGTGATGAGCACGCATCGGTTGCGCGGCGCTTCCCCGTTGTGCCATCGCAGGAACCCGGCGACATCGAGGGTGACGATGCCGCGTGCCGCCAGCGCCTCCATCTGCATGCGAAAGGTCGCCGGGGCGATGCTGGTCGGACCCGGGGCCGTCGCGATCGAGTGATAGGTGAGCACCGCCAGTGTTCGCCCAGCGTCGGTCATCAGTCTTCCACCACGTGAGTCTCGAACACGCGGCGATAGGCCTGCCAGCGCTCGGCGTCGAATCGCCCGTCCGCCCCGAGGCAGTCGACGGCGGCGTGCGCCATCGCGAGGGCGTGATGGGTATTGTCGTGGGCGAAAAGTCCCTGGCGGCCGAACGTGAGCAGTCCGTCGATGCTGCCCACCCAGTGGTCGAGCGTCGCCAGCGCCGGCTCGAAGGCCCGATCGTAGACCGGATACGCGTACGCCAGGCGGCGGGTCACGGTTCGCCGCACCGTCGCGCGCACCGGCAGCCCCACCGACCCGAGCCATCCGCACAGCATCGTCCCGAGCTCGGCATCGCCCAACGTCCACCATGCATCCCCCGGATCACTCGGCAACTCCGCACACAGCACGGTGACCCCGGCCGGCTCTCGCGCGGCGGAGTAGTTCTTGGGCTCCGAGAGCCGGGCGATGGGCACGGAGGCCTCGGGAAAATAGTGGGCGTCGTACTCGGTGAAGCGGTCCTGCTCGAGTACGAGGTAGACGAGGATCATGCCGCGAAAGCGGATGCGCTCGGCCGCCGCGAGCACAGCCGCCGGCGCCGCGGGCTCGGCGAGCCGGACCAGCGCGGTGATCGGGATCGTCGACCAGACGGCAGCCGATTCGCGGCGATGCAGCGTACCGTCCGCTTCCCAGCGCACCGCGCGCACGTGGCCGTCGTGGTGCTCGATCGCGCGCACCTGGGCATTCATGGCGAAGTGCGCGCCGGATGCCTCCGCGCGCGTTCGCAGCGCCGCGCTGATCGCGCCGAAGCCCGTTCGGGGATAGTAGAATCCGCCGGTGCGCGGCCCCCTGAACCCGGGAACCTGGCGGACGATCTTCATTGCGATGCGCGAGAGCGAGTTGCCCGATACGCGTCGGCGCGCCAGGGTCACCGCGAGTTCTTCCGGAGGCAGGGCCCAGAGCTTGGTGACGTACGGAAAGTAGAAGCTCTCGCTGAGCGTCCGACCGAGCCCATGGCGCAGGACGCTCGCGAAGCTCGCTTCGCCTGGCGGCATCCTGCGCAGCGGCTTGCCGAGGGCATCGCGCAGGAGCGCCGCGGCAAAGCGCATCGGCAGGCGGGAGAGAAGATCCACCGGCTGGAGCGGGAAATGGATCCAGCGGCCCTGCAACCGGATACGGCCATGACGCGGGCGCCACAACAGGTCCTGGCCGAGCGCCTCCTGGATCGCCTCGAGCACGTGCGGCTCGCTGGCGGGGTGGAGACGGTGACTGCCGTAGTCGCAGTGCACGCCATCGAGCACGAAGCTGCCGGAGTTGCCGCCGACCTGCGCCTGGCGTTCGAGTGCCAGCACGCTCGCCCTGCCGCTACGGGCGAGCCAGTACGCGGCCCCCACGCCCGCCGGCCCGGCGCCGAGCACAGTGACGTTCGCCATGGCGTGCGATCCGAGCGCGTCGGATCGTGCGTCCGGCGCGGCCGCAGCTGCTGGCGGGCTCGCGCGGGTCACGGTGCGCGCTCCGCACGATCGGCCGCCAGCACCCGCCCGGCAGGCGCGCGCGCGGGCTTCCACACCAGCAGCGCCAGGGCGCCCAGCAATCCGCTCGCATAGAGGACCGTCTGCCACACGAGGCCGATCGCGATCACCTGCGAGGGGTCGGCGCCGAAGGGAGCGAGCAGCTGCGCGAGCGCGGCCTCGCGTACCCCGAGACCACCCAGGCTCACGGGCGCGACGGCCACGATCTTCGCGCTGGACCAGGCGAAGAACCATGCGGCCCACGGCGCGGTGACGTCGAGTTCGGTCGCGAAAACGATGTTGATGACGATAAAGGTCGCCTGCACGAGCATGGAAATGCCGAGGCACAGCAGCAGCCGGCCGGGCTCGTGCGACAGGGCCGCCGCGACCCCGATCGCCCGCACGATCGCGCCGCGGATGCCGCGGGTTCCACTCATCGGCTGCACCAGGCGGTTGGCGAGCCGGGACAGCAGCGCGAACGCCGCGAGCAGGGCCAGGACGCCGATGACACTCGCCGCCAGGAACCACGTGAACATGCCGTGCTGAGCGTACTCGGGGCGCCAGACGAGCACCGCGCCGAGGGCGGCGAAGATCAGCAGTCCGAGCATGTCGAGCAGCCGGTCGGCTATCGAGCCGATGACCAGGCGCGAGCGATCCTGCGCCTCGTTGAACACCAGCCCGGCGCGCACGACGTCACCACTCGCGAGGCCGGGCAAGCAGAGATTCGCCGCGAGGCCCCCGAGGTGCGCCTGGAAGGCGTGGGTGAAGGACACACCATGCCCGATCAGCAGCCGCCACTTCGCCGCCGCGGCCGCGTGACCGGCGAGGAATACGAGCAGCGCGCCGACCCACACCGCCGGCGCAAGCCGCTGGGCCTGCGCCCACACGTCGCCGACCGGAATCCAGTAGAACAGGACCAGCAGTACCAGGGCCGAGATCGCGAACCGCGCCAGCCACGCCACGGGGACTCGGCGACGTGTCGCCGCCGCGGGAGGGCTCATCGCCGGGAGCCTTGCGTCATGGATCACCCGAACCGGTCCGTCCCGGTGCATGCAGGCGGGCATGGCGATCGGCCCACAGCCCGATCGACGCGACCGCCATGCCCGCGGCGATGGCGAACAGTGCGATCGGCGGTGGATCGAGCACGGCATCGCGATACAGCGCATGGGCGATTCCGGCCGCGAGGAGACCCGACGCGAGAGGCAGAAAGATCCGCAACGGCTGGAAGATGAGCGTGAGCCGCAGGACCAAAAACACGAACTTGAAAAAGTGCCGGGCGCGAATCTTGGAGTGCCCGATCCGGCGGCCATAGTGGATGGGGTGATAGGCGACCGCGAGGTCGGACGCGAGCATGCACAGGGTGATGGTGGTGGTAAAGGAGTAGCCGTCGGGCAGGAGCGGCACGAACCGCTCGACCGCATGGCGATGGAAGATGCGCAGTCCCGAGTTCACGTCGTCGATACGGCGCCGCGCGAGCACGCTCGCCAGCAGCTTCAGGATCCATTTCGCCGGGCGGCGGATGAGCGGCACGTTGTTCATGCCCCGGCCACGGTCGCCGACCACCATGTCCGCCCGGGCCGCCAGGGCGATCATGGCCGGAAGCGCATCGGGTGGATACGTGCCGTCGGCGTCGAGGATGCCAATGAGCGCCGCGTCGCTCGCGGCAATGCCTGCCTTGAGGGCGTGGCCGTAGCCCGCGTTGGCGTCGAAGGCAATGATCCGCGCACCGCTGCGCTGCGCCTCCGCCCGCGTACCGTCGGTCGAGCCATCGTCGACCACGACGATGTCGTGGGTGATGCCGGCGTCGCCGAGCGCCCCGCGTACGGCGCTGACGGTCGCATGCACGGCGCCCTCCTCGTTGAAGGCCGGGATCACGATCACCACCTGCGCGGCGCCCGCGGAAGGCGCGCCGTCAACGGGCTCGGCAGCGGCGCTCATCACGAGACCCGCCGCGGCGTGGTCGGGACGTCGATGGCGGGTGCGAGGGCGTGCATGGGGCGGCATTTTCGCACGGCCCGGCAGCCTTCGCGGCGGAGCCGGCGGATGCAATAGGCCCTCGTGATAGCCTTTCCCGCAGGTCGCGGGCTTGCGGCGTGAGATGTTCCGCGCCGCCATCCCCGCCTCTTCCCGATGATCCTCGCCCTCGCCGATCCGTCCGCCGCATCCGTTCCGAACCGCGCCGCGCGCGTCGCATGAGCCGCGTGGCCTCCGGCGTGCACCCGGCACCGACGCCGCGCCGCGCGCACGCGGTGGGCGGGCCCCGCGCCGCGCGAGGGAGCCCGGTGCGCTGCGCGCCGGGACGATGAAACTCGTCCGCGACTACGCGATCCTCGCCGCCGGCCAGATCGCCGGCAAGGTGCTGGGCTTCGTAGCGTTCGCCTGGCTCGCGCGGGCGCTCGATCCCGCCGGCTACGCGGCCGTCGAATATGTCGTCGGCCTGGCGTTGCTGTTCGGCGCGCTGGTCGAAGGCGGCTTCGGGGTGGTCGCGGTGCGGCACCTCGCCCGCACGCCCGCGGAGCTGCCCCGGCTGGTGGTGCAGATTCCCTGGGCGCGACTCGTGCTCGCCCTGCTCGCGGTACCCCTCATGGTGGTCGTGGCGGTGCACTTGAGCCGCGCCATCGTGTCGCCCGGTCTCGCATGGCTGTTCGCGCTCGGGCTGCTGGCCATCCCCTGGCGACAGGAATGGCTACTCCAGGCGCAGGAGCGCATGGGCCAGGAGGCATCCGCCCAGCTTCTCAAGGCCACCGTGTTCGCCGTGGTGGTGGTGGCGTGGGTGCGCTCGCCTGAGTCGGTCGCCTTCGCCGGCGCCGCCGAGCTCGCCAGCACGATGGCGATGACGGCGTACTGCCTGTACGTGCAGCACCACACCATCAGGCCGCTGCAGCTGCGCGGCTCGCTGACCGGCCTCGCACCGCTGGCCCGCGAAGCTGCGGTAGCGGGTCTGGGCAACATCGTTCTTACCCTGCACCACTTCGTACCATTGTTCATGAGCGCGCCGATCGCGGGCGTCGATGCGACCGCATGGTTCGCGGCTGCCGCCCGCATCGTCGCGTCGTTGCTGGTGTTCTCCTACCTGTATCACTACAGTCTCTACCCGTCAGTGGCCCGGGTCACGGCCAAGAATCCCGAGCGGCTCGGTGCGCTGCTGGCGGCCTCGGGCCGGGTGACCGCGTGGGCAGGCGTACTGGTCGGCCTGGCGATCACCCTGGTTGCGCGGGAGATCGTGGTCACGGCGTTCGGCGCCAAGCTGGCGCCTGCCGCGCCGGTGCTGCAAGTGCTCGCCTGGGTGCTGCCCGTGACCCTCTTCTCGGGGCATGCGCGCTGGGGACTCGTCGCGCGTGGGGCGCAGGTCGACCTGCTGGTGGCGCAACTCTACGGCCTCGGTACCACGATCGTCCTCGGCATGCTTATGGGAGGGCGCTGGGGTGCGACGGGCTTTGCCGTTGGCGCGGTTGCGGGCGTGCTGGTGGTCTGGCTGGTGGCGCACCGCCGGGCATCGCGTGCGGGCGGGAAGCCGCCGCGGCTCCGGCTCGTGGCCAAGCCGGCGGCCTGCGCGGCCGCGACGGTGCTCGTGGTGCAGGCCATGGGACTTTCCGGGTGGTGGCCGCTGCTCGCAGTGCTGCCCTATGCGCTCGCGGCGTTCGTGGTCGACCGGTCGCTGCCGGCCGATCTCCTGCTGCTGGTGCACGCCAAGGCCGACGTCGCCCCCGCGGCCGCGGCCCCGCCCCCGACGCGCTAGTCGCCACGGCTTCCGCATCGAGCGGTACTGCAATCGCCTTTCGCGCCTTGGCCTGATCCGGATGAATCCACGCCAACCGCCGCACCAAGTCCATCTGCGACCACTGCTAGCGCTGCGCGCCCTGTACCGGCAGGGCCGCGCTCACCATGTCGTCGGCGTCGCTCGCACCGGCGGCGTCGGCCAGGATGAGCAAGGTCACCCGGCGATTGCGCCCGCGATGCTCGGGCGTGTCGTTGTGCTCGACCGGCCGGTTGTCGGCGTAGCCGATCGCAGTGAGCCGGTTCGCGGCGACGCCGTAGCCGATGAACACCCGCACCACGGAACTCGCCCGCGCCGCCGACAGCTCCCAGTTGGAGGGATACTGGGCCGACGCCATGGGCATGTTGTCGGTGTGGCCCTCGACCTGCAAGGCATTGTCGGTATCGGCGATCACCTGGGCCACGGCGCGAAGAGCCTCGACCGATTCCGGCTGCAACGTCGCCTGGGCGGGTGCGAACAGCACGCTGGCGCTGATCTCGACCGCCAGTCCCCGTGGCAGGCGGGTGAGCCGCACCTGGCCCGACTGCACCAGCGGCTTCAGCGCCTCGGTGATGCGGTCGGCAAGGTTGAGCAGCTTCTGCTGCTGCGCCCGCCGCAACGGATCGGGTGCGCGAATGATCGGACGCAGGGGCGGTGGGCCGGCGCTGGTGCGGTTGATGGGGGCGATGCCCGAGGTTTGCGCGCTCACCACCGGATCGTGCCGGAAGGCCTGGTTGAGCGCGTCGGACAGCACCCGGTACTTGCCCTCGTTCAGGGTCGAAATCGCGTACATCACCACGAAGAAGGCGAACAGCAGGGTGATGAAGTCCGCGTAGGAAACGAGCCAGCGCTCGTGGTTCGGCTCTTCGTCCTCCGCAGCGCGCTGGCGGCGGCGCATGACGCTAGCCGAAATAGCCCGCGAGGCGGGTTTCGATGAGCTTGGGATTCTCGCCGTTGGCGATGCCGACGAGACCATCGACCACGAGCTCGCGCAGCACGATCTGGCGCTTGATGAGGGTCTTGAGCTTGTTGGCCATCGGCAGGAAGACGAGATTGGCCGACCCTACGCCGTAAACCGTGGCGACGAATGCGACGGCGATGCCGCTGCCGAGCTTGCCCGGATCGGACAGGTTCTCCATCACGTGGATGAGACCGAGCACCGCGCCCAGGATGCCGATGGTCGGTGCATAGCCGCCCGCCGACTCCCACACCCTGGCGGCGGCGCGGTGACGTTCGTCGTAGGCATTGATCTCGACCTGCATCGCCTCGGCGATTTTCTCGGGCTCGAAGCCGTCGACCAGCATCTGCAGGCCGTTCCTGACGAAGGAATCGTCGACGCCGGGCAGCGACTTCTCCAGCGCCAGCATGCCATCCTTTCGCGCCAGCCCCGCCCAATGGATGATCCGTCCGATGGTCGCCCGGTCATCGACCGGCGGCGGCTGCACCACCCAGCGGGCGATGCGCAGGCCCGCGACGAACGTCGGCCAGGGACTTTGCACCATGACGGCCGCCAGCGTGCCCCCGACCACGATCGTGAATGCCGTGAGCTGCGCGAGCGACGCGACGTGCCCGCCCTCGAGCCACTGCCCGCCCAGGATGGCGACGGCCGCGAGCGTCAGCCCTACGAGACTCAGTATGTCCATTGCCGCGGCATCGGAAGTTCCACTTGCATGGTTTACGGCAGCACCGAAGCGCCCGCGCAGGGTGGCGGGCGCCTGACCGGCGGCGATTGCGCTACCAGTCCCGGAGCTTGGCGCGCAGGCGGGCGACCGCCTGGCTATGCAGCTGGCAGACGCGTGACTCGCTCACCTCGAGCACGGCGGCGATCTCCTTGAAGTTCATGTCCTGCTCGTAATAGAGCCCCATGAGCAGCTTCTCGCGCTCCGGCAGGTGCTCGATCGCCTTCACCAGGGCGGCGCGAAAGCGGGCGTCCTGGAACAGGTCCAGAGGATTGGAGCGATTGTCCGGACAATGCCGGTCGAGATAGTCGTCGTCCTCCTGCCGGCCGAAGTCCTCGAGATGCAGCAGCTCGTTGCCGCGGGCCTCCTGCAGCAGGGTCTGGTACGTTTCGAGGGATTCGCCGATCTCGCGGGCGATCTCGGTTTCGGTCGGAGCGCGACCGAGCTTTTGCTCGAGCCGCTGCACGGCGGACTCGATGCGCCGCAGGCTCTTGCGCGTGCTGCGCGGCAGCCAGTCGTTCTGGCGCAACTCGTCGAGCATGGCCCCGCGGATGCGCTGGGTCGCGAACGTCTCGAACTGCGCCCCCTGCCCTTCCTGGTAACGCGTCGCGGCGTCCATAAGGCCAATCATGCCGGCCTGGATGATGTCGTCGATCGCCACGCTCGCCGGCAGCTTGGCGGCAAGATGATGTGCCATGCGCCGCACCAGGGGCGCGAATTCTTTGAGCCGTTTCTCGCTGTCGGCGCGGGAGTTTGGGGTGTACGTCCGTGTCGCTGCTTCGATCATGATCCGGTCCGGAGAAGCGGTGGGGTGGCAAGGTCCGCCATCAGCCTTGCGGCGATGCGGGTGTAGGCCGCGGCGTGGCTGCGCGCGGGGTCGTCGGCGACCGTCGATGCCGCCACGACGGCCGGAAGCCAGCCGTAGAGCTCGAGTTCGGCACCCAGGAAGCGGCGTGCCGCGTCGGCGATGCAATCGAAAGCGCGCTGCGCCGTGGCCGCGCTTGCGGCCGCGTGCACGACCACGCCGAAGCGGCGCCGGCCCTGGGCGCTCGCCAAGGCCTTGATCTGGCCGTAGGCGTTGGTGATGGCCTGGGTAGACGGGTTCACCGCGAGCAGCATCGGCGCGTCCGGCGCATGCCCGGGCAGGAGCCCGTTCACCAGCCACAGGTCGAAGCGCGCGGACATCTCCGGCACGGCGCGGCCGAGGCCCGCCTGCCAGTCCGCGCTTTCCGCGCCGAGGCGGTCGAGGCCGCGCGAGGCCGGCAACACCGCCACGTGTTCCGCGCCCGATAGCATCGCCTGCTCCAGCGTGCAGTCGCCGTCGAGCACCTGGGCGAGATCGTATTTCGCGCGCCGGCCGACGGCGCGGGCCGCCTCGCCGAAGCTTCGGTCGAGCACGCACACCCGGTAGCCCATCGCTCCGAGCGACCCGGCGACCGACACCGCGAGACGCGAGCCCTGATGGCCGCACACCGCGGCAACATGACACCGTCGACGGGCAAAGAGCTGGCGCAGACCCTGCGCCTGGTCCTCACGCATGGAGGGCTCCCGGACCGATGCCGGTCATCAGCGACAGGGCATCGTTATCGAGCGCGAAGGGCGCGGGCCTGGTGGCGCGCCGCAGCGCGCGATGCATCAGGTATTCGGCACTCGGCGCATGCAGGTCCTCGGGCACGCGCTGACCGCTGGCGGTGTACTGCAGGAACAGCCGATGGCGCACGATGACGTCCAGGGCCTGGCCGGGCTGGCCCGCCTCGTCGAGCTTGGTCAGGATGCAGCCCTCGAAGTCGCCGGCCGGGCGCTCGCCGGCATTGCCGTACGCGGTGACCACTTCTTCGAGGGTCTCGCCCTGGGAGGCGGCGTTGAGCAGCAGCAGCCGCTTGATCTCCGGCTGGGCGAGCAGCATGCCCTGCTCGCGCACGCGCTCGTCGCGCTGGCTCATGCCCACGGTGTCGATCAGCACCAGATGCTTGCCCCGCAGGGAATCGAGTGCCTGGCGAAGGTCGTCCTGGTCGGAGACGGTGTGCACGGCGACGCCCAGGATCTTGGCGTAGATCCGCAGCTGGTCGTGTGCGCCGACCCGGTAGCTGTCGGTGGTGAGGAGCGCAAGTTTCGAGGCGCCGTAGCGCACCGCACAACGCGCCGCGAGCTTGGCGGTCGTGGTCGTCTTGCCGACGCCGGTCGGCCCCACGAGGGCATACACCCCGCCGCGGGTGACGACGTCTTCGGCGGAATCGGCACAGCGCAGGCTCTTGACCAGCGCCTGGACCAGCCACTGCTGGGCCTGCGCGACGGTGTAGTCGTCCGGCAGCTGATCGGTCAGGCTGCGAATGAGGTCGCTCGAGAAGCCGGCGTTGAGCAGGTCTCGGGTAAAGCGTGCCCGCACCGGCGAGCGGCGCAGGGTCTCGCTCCACGCGAGCTGGGCGATCTGCTCGCTGAAGGCTGTGCGCATCGCCGCCATCTCCGCCATCAGCTTGGCTGCAAGGCTCTCGTCGAGCCCGGGTCGCGGCGCCGCGGGTGCTGCCGGCGACGCCGGTGTGTCGACCCGGGGTACGGTCGCCGCGGTGGAGAGTTGCACCGGCGCCGAACTCATCACCGCCTCCGCCGCCGGTGTCGCCGTGGGCCGCGGCGGTATCCAGTTCCTGATCTCCCGCACCGGCGCCGGCGCTGAGGATGGCTGCGTATCCTCCGTCAACGCGGGCCGGGTGACGGCACGCTGGACCGATCGCGGCTCCGACGTACGCGTCTCCAGGATGCTGTCCATCGCATCGCCTGCGACGGCGGTGATCTCGATCCCGTCCGGAGTCGGTCGATTGGCGACGATCACCGCGTCGGGTCCCAACTCGGCGCGGACCTGGTCGAGCACGGAACGCGACGTCAATCCGAAGAACTTGCGCAGCTTCATCGTTTGCCTCCAACGGTTGCACTGACTCGAATGGTCCGCGCATCAGGAATTTCACTTTGGGCGAGCACCCGCAGGCTCGGGACGGTGCGCCGGACGAGACGCGAAAGCGGCACCCGCAGCCGGTCGCTCACCAGCAGCGCGGGCGGATGGCCGAGCGCCTCCTGGCGCTGCACGGCGGCAGCCACTTCCCGCATCAGGGTTTCGGCGAGATCGGGCTCGATACCCGCGCCGTCGTGGCCGGCGACGGTCAGGACTTGCTGCAGCACGCGTTCGAGCTCCGGCTCGAGCGCGATGAGCGCGAGCTCGGTATTCGTGCCGAAGAGCTGCTGCACGATCGCACGGCCCAGCGCGATCCGCACCGCACTGGTCAGTTCGTTGGCATCCTGCGAACGCGCCGCATGATCGGTCAGGGTTTCGAGAATGGTACGAAGGTCGCGGATGTGCACGCCCTCGTCGAGCAGGTTCTGCAGCACCCGCTGCACCGCGGCGAGCGGCAGAAGCTTGGGGGTCAGTTCCTCGACGAGCTTCGGCGCGGTCTTCGCGATCTGATCGAGCAGTCCCTGGGTTTCCTGCCGGCCGAGCAACGCCCCGGCCTGCTGGTGGACGATGGTGGAAAGATGGGTGGCGACCACCGTGCCGGCATCGACCACGGTGTAGCCCAGCGCCTGGGCATGATCGCGCTGAGCCGACTCGATCCAAATCGCCGGCAGGCCGAACGCAGGATCCTTGGTCGGCACGCCCTGCAGCGTGCCGCTTACCTGACCGGGATCGATCGCCAGGTACATCGTGCTGCGGCATTCGCCGTCGGCGATGGCCACGCCCTTCAAGGTAATGCGGTAGGCGTTGGGCGGCAGATCGAGGTTGTCGCGAATGTGCACGGCCGGCGGCAGGAAGCCGATGTCCTGCGCGAACTTGCGGCGGATGGCCTTGATTCGCTTCAGCAGCTCGCCGTCCTGGCCCTTGTCGACCAGCGGGATCAGCCGATAGCCGACCTCGATACCCAGAACGTCCACGGGAACGAGATCTTCCCAGCTCACGTCGGCGGCCTCGGGGAGAGGCGCTGCCACCGGCGCCGGCGGCGCGACCACCACGCGCTGGCGGCGCAACAGCGAGCGCGCCGTGAATCCCAGTCCGGTCGCGAGCAGCAGGAACGAGAGGTGCGGCATGCCCGGGACGAGACCGAGAATGGCGAGAATCGCCGCGGCGATCACCAGCGCTTCCGGCCGGCGCCCGAGTTGGGTCAGGAGTTGCTTGCCGGTGGCCTCACCCTTGCCGACCCGCGATACCACCAGACCGGCGGCGGTGGAGATCACCAGCGCGGGAATCTGGGCGACCAGGCCGTCACCGATTGCCAGCAGTACGTAGTTGTTCGACGCCTGGGCGAGCGTGAGGTCGTGCTGCAGCATGCCGATCGCAAGGCCGCCGAGGATGTTGATGAATAGCACCAGAATGCCGGCGATGGCGTCGCCGCGCACGAACTTCGAAGCGCCGTCCATCGCTCCGAAGAAGTCGGCCTCAGCCGAGATCTCGGCGCGGCGGCGGCGGGCCTCGTCCTCGGCGATGAGGCCGGCATTGAGGTCCGCGTCGATCGCCATCTGCTTGCCCGGCATCGCGTCGAGGGTGAACCGCGCGCTCACCTCGGCGATCCGGCCCGCGCCCTTGGTGATCACCACGAAGTTGATCACCACCAGGATGGCGAAAACCACGAGGCCGACCGCGAAGTTGCCGCCGATCAGGAATTCGCCGAAGGCTTCGATGACCTTGCCCGCGGCATCGGTGCCGCTGTGGCCGTGCAGCAGCACCACCCGGGTCGACGCGACGTTGAGCGAGAGCCGCAACAGCGTGGTGAGCAGGATGACCGTCGGAAACACCGCGAAATCGAGCGGCCGTTCGGAATACATCGCCGAGAGCAGCACGATCATCGCCAGGGCGATGTTGAACGTGAACAGCAGATCGAGCAGGAACGGCGGCAGCGGCAGCACCATCATGCCCAGGATCAGCACGATGAGCAGCGGGCCCGCGAGGCCCATCATCATCGCGGGCGAGATTCCCATGCGCAGCGCGAGTGCGTTCATGACGCAGCTCCGGGCGCTGGCGAAGCCGCGCGGCGGGAGGGCGCCGTCAGCGGATCGAGCTCGAGCGGTACGTCGAGATCATCCGGCACGACCGGTGCCTGGCCGCCCATCGCGCGCCAGCGCTGCACCTGGTAGACATAGGCGAGCACCTGGGCCACGACACCGTAGAGCGCCTGCGGAATCTCTTCGCCAATCTCGGCGTGGCGGTGGAGCGCGCGCGCCAGCGGCGGCGCCTCGAGCAGCGGCACCCGGTGGGTCCGGCCGATCTCCTTGATCTTCTCGGCGACGAGTTCGGCGCCCTTGGCCACCACCCGCGGCGCACGCATGCCCTCGACATATTCCAGCGCCACAGCGTAGTGGGTCGGGTTGGTGACGATCACACTCGCTTTGGGCACCGCCGCCATCATCCGCTTGCGCGCGGCCTCGCGCTGCAGGCTGCGGATGCGCGCCTTCAACTGCGGATCACCTTCCTGCTCCTTCATTTCCTGGCGCACCTCCTCCCGGGTCATGCGCAGCCCGTGGTAGTGCCGCCAGAGCTGGTAGGGGACATCGATGGAGGCGATCAGCACCAGCACGGCGACGAAGAGCCCGAAGGTTCCGACCACGAGGGTGCCCAGCACGGTGATGCCGCCGGTCACATCGAGCGCCGGCAGCGCCTGGATCTCGCTCCAGGCATGCCAGACCGCGTAGGTGCCCGCTGCGGCGATCAATCCGGTCTTGAGGAGCGCCTTGACGAGCTCGGCGAGGCCGCGCGCGGAAAAGAGGTTCTTCAGGCCTTTGACGGGATTGAGCCGCGAGAAGTCGGGCATCAATGAGTTCGGCGAGAAGTTCCAGCCCGAGAGTAGCAGCGGCCCTGCCACGGTCGCGAGCAGCAGCACCAGGAGCAGCGGCAGCAATGCCCCGCCGACGTCGATCGACATGAACAGCAGGCTGCCGCCCAGGCGGTCCGTATCGAACACCGCGTGGTGATCGAACTGCATCCCCTGTTGTACGAGCATCAGGCAGCGCTGCACGAATGCGGGGCCCAGTGTGCCGATGCCGATGGCCGCGGCCAGCGCGACCGCCGCCGCGGTCAGCTCACGCGAGCGCGCGACCTGCCCCTTTTCGCGCGCCTGTTCGAGGCGGCGGGGTGTCGCGGGATAGCTTCGCTCGAGATCGCTTTCTTCAGCCATGGCACCATTCCTGGGGGAACGGCGCCATTATTCGGCTAGCGCAGGTCTTTCTATGGCGCGAGCAAGCGGTGAATTGCCTCGCTATTCAGCGCCGCCTCGGCCCTGTCCCGGAGGCCCTGCGCTCCTCGGGGGACTTGCACCGTGCCGACAGCCGTCGCCAACCCGGCAAGCCTCGGCGCCCGATCACCGGGGCCGTCCCGCACGTCAAAGGCCGAGCGAATCGAGCAAGGCGTCGACTTCCGCCTGGCTCTGCACCTGGTCGACCGGCGGCTCCGCCGCCTCTGGCACGGTATTTCCGTTCGCGGGGTCGACCAGCAGCCCGAGGAGATTCTGCTCGAGCTCCTGGGTGAGCGCTCCGATCTGCTGGATGACCTTGCCGGTGCGGTCGTGGAAATCCTGCGCCAGCATGATTTCCCGGAGGATCGCACTCTGGCTCGCGCTCACCGCGACGGCCCGGGCCAGGAAGGCGCGGGTATCGGCGCCGAGCTTCGGGGCGTCCACCTCGCCGCCGCCGCGCAGCACCTGCAGCCGATCGAGCAGTCCGGTCGCGTCCTGGCCCAACGCCTGCTGCATCGCCTGGCTCTCTTCCACGGCACCCAGCACCCGCTCGGCCGCGACGCACGCCACGGCGGCGACCTGGTCGAGTCGCTCGCGCGCATCGGCGAGTTGCTGCGCGGCGCTTCCGATCCTACGGTCGTAGCCGAAGGTGGCGAGAACGTCCCGCAATTCGCACAGCAGGGCGCCGCTGGACGGTTGGGCATCGTCCGCCCGGGTCGGCGCGCGCAGCGCCGCCTCGGCGTTCGCGCTGGCGTTGGCAGGCGTCACCGTATGCACGGTCTTTTCATCGGTGGGGTTCATGCACGATTCCTTCAAACGGTCTGCAACCTGCCGAGGATCTTGTGGACTTTCTCTTCGAGCGTGCTCTTGGTAAACGGCTTGACGATGTAGCCGCTCGCCCCCGCCTGGGCCGCGCTCACGATATCCTCGCGCTTCGCCTCGGCAGTGACGAGCAGCACGGGGATGGACTTCAAGGCGTCGTCCTTGCGGATCTCGCGCAGGAGCGTGAAGCCGTCCATGTTCGGCATGTTGACGTCGGTGATGACGAAGTCGTACGCGCGGGTGCGCAGCTTGTCGAGCGCCAGCCGGCCATCCCCGGCCTCGTCCGCGTTGCCGTAACCCATCTCCTTCAACAGATTGCGCACGATGCGGCGCATCGTCGAGAAGTCATCGACGATCAGAATGGGCAGGTCTGGATTGATCATCGGGCGGCCTTGGTGACGCATTCGGCCGGAGCAGACGGTCCGTGCGATGCGGGGCTCTTCGTTGGAAAGAACGGACGGGCGGCGGAGCGACGTCGCATCGATGGTTCCCTGCGCCGCGCCTTGCTCATCGCGCCGCCGGCGTGGTCCGCTCGGCTTCGGCGCCGTCCGGACGAAGGATCTCGGCGGCGGTGTTCTGATCGACCCCGTCGGGCCCGTCATTGAGAATCCGCGCCTCGGCATCGTGATTGAGGATGACGATGCTGATGCGTCGGTTGATCGGACCCGCGGGGTTCTGCCGGTCGAGCGGTACGGATGGCCCGAGGCCGACCACCCGAATGAGCTTGTCTTCGGCGATGCCACCCGCGATGAGCTCGCGGCGCGACGCATTGGCGCGGTCCGACGAGAGCTCCCAATTGCTGTAACCGCGCTCGCCGCCGGCGAATGGCGCGGCGTCGGTGTGGCCACCGAGCGAAATACGGTTGGGTACGCTGTTCACCAGGGTGGCGATCTCGCGCAGGATCTCGCGGGTGTAGTCCTTGACGACCGCCTTGCCGCTGTCGAACATCGGGCGGTTCTGCTCGTCCACGATCTGGATGCGCAGGCCATCGGCGGTGAGATCGACCCGGAGCTGCTTCTTGAACGGCGAAAGCGCCGCGTTGGCTTCGATGGCCGCCTCGACGCGCGCCTTCAATTGCTTCAGGGCCTGAACATCCAGGCGCTGGCGCTCCGCCTCTGCCGCCTTCAGGTTGATCACCCGCTTCTCGGTGGGCAGATCCCCCTGCTTGCGCTGACCGTTCGAGCGCGTCAGGTCGGTGCCGCCGCCCTTGATCACCGATGAGCTGTCGCCGCTGCCGGACCCTCCCGCCAGGGCCACCTTGAGCGGGGTCTTGAAGTACTCGGCGATGCCCTGCAGATCGCCCTTGCTCGTGGAACCGAGCAGCCACATGAGCAGGAAGAAGGCCATCATCGCGGTCACGAAGTCTGCGTAGGCGATCTTCCAGGCGCCGCCATGGGGGGCTTCACTGCCCGCCTTCTTGCGGCGACGGACGATGATCGGCGGCTTCTGTTCGCCCGACATCGCTCGCCTCCTAGGCCCGCGACTGCTTGACGTGCCCCTCGAGCTCGCCGAACGTCGGCCGCTCGGTCGAGTAGAGCACTTTGCGGCCGAACTCGACCGCGATTGCCGGCGCGTAGCCGTTGAGAGACGCGAGCAGCGTCACCTTGACGCACTGCAAGACTTTCGACGACTCGTCGGCACGCTGCTGCATGAGATTCGCCAGCGGTCCCACCGCCCCGTAACCCAACAGGATCCCCAGAAACGTACCGACCAGGGCGTGGGCGATCAGGATGCCGAGCTCTGCCGGGGGAAGTCCGACCGACTCCATGGTGTGCACGACCCCCATCACGGCGGCGACGATTCCGAACGCAGGGAGACCGTCGGCAACCTTCTGCACGGTGTGCGCAGGAACCTCGGCTTCGTGGTGGTGGGTATCGATCTCGTGATCCATGAGGTTCTCGATCTCGAACGCATTCATGTTGCCGCTCACCATCAACCGGAGGTAGTCCGTGACGAACTCCATCAGGTGGTGATCCTTGAGCACCAGCGGATACTTGGAAAAGATGGCGCTCTCGGCCGGGCTTTCGACGTCGCGCTCGATGGACATGAGGCCCTCGCGCCGGGTGGCCTGCAGGATCTCGTAAAGCAGCGCCATGAGCTCCATGTAGAGCGTCTTGGTGTACTTCGATCCCTTGAAGCAGGCCGGCAGGGCGCCGAGCGTGCTCTTGAGGGATTTGCCGGAGTTGCCCACGACGAACGCGCCGATGGCCGCCCCGCCGATGATCAGCAACTCCAATGGCTGGAACATCGCACCCAGATGTCCTCCGGAAAGCGCGAAGCCGCCAAAGACGGAACCGAACACGATCACATAACCGACGATGACGAGCATTTCCTGGCACCGCTCCTTCCGGCCCCCGAACCACTAGGGTGGGCGAGTCTCGATCCGGCACGCGGAAACGGTGCCGGCAGCGTGAATGTCGGCACCCGGGCAGTTTTCTTTAGTCAACGGGGGATGTTTCCGGGACGCCGCGCACGCCGCGTTGCGGGCGCGCCCGCGCAATCCCGCATGCCGGGCCGACGCCAAGGCAGAAAGCGCGCGCCGGCGCCAAGTTGGCGGGAGAAATTCAGGCCGCGGCAGCGGCTGCGGCGGTAGCGGCGGCGCGGGTCTTGCCGGCGCGCGAAGGCATGTGGCAAAGACCACACACATAGCGGCTGGTGAGATCGAAGTCGCGGACCACGAACTGGCCACGGCAGCACGTGCACGCCGCGAGACGCAGCATCTTGGCATCGAAGAACTTCACGAGTCGCCACGCGCGGGTCACCGACAGCTCGACTTCGAGCTCGTGGGTCGTGCACTGCTCGAGATAGAGGCGGTAAGCCTTGATGAGGGCGTCGACGTCGTCGATGTCGGCCGACTTGATCAGATGCTGGTGGATCGCCATGAACAGCGACGCGTGGATATTCGGCATCCAGGTCACGAACCAGTCCGTGGAGAACGGCAGCATGCCCTTCGGCGGCGACTTCCCGCGCAGCTCCTTGTAAAGGCGCAGCAGGCGCTCCCGGGAAAGCCGCGTCTCCGACTCGAGCACCTGCAGCCGGGCGCCGAGCTCGATCAATGCAGTCGCCCGTGCGACTTCGCGGGCATCTTCGACAACGCTTTTGCCTCGCATGGTCTTAAGCAGCTTCGGCGAGCGGTGCGGCCATCAGGATGGCAGCGTGGATGCGCGAGACGCCGCGCTCGGTCCCGGTTCCCAGCAGGAGGTTCCACACGACCTGGTCGTCGAACCGGAACCGGCACATCAGCATGTTGGATGCGGCGATCTTGACGACCTGCGCTGTCGCCAGGTTGGCGAGGATGTCGGCGACTTCCTCGCTGATGCCAAGTCGAAACATCGCTTCGGCGCGGTCCTCCCTGATCAGGCGTTGGGCGAGAATCAGGTAGGTGAGGTTCGCCTCGCGAATGTCTTCAAGCATCTGGTTGGTCTTCACTGCTTTCTCCCTGTCCGGGGGGCCCATGTCCCCCCAACGGCAAATATCGACGCAATCGCGCAGTTCTGAAGGGCGATCTTCACAACCTCCCTTCAACAGCCGCGGCCCCGTGGTGTACAACCGCCCTTTCCGTGCGCTATGCCAGGGGCATAACGTCGGTCCACGTAGACCACAACCCACCGCCAACGTCCGAAATGGACCTGTTTCGTCTTCCACCTCGGCGTTTCGACTGCTCCACTCCGACCGTATAGTTCTTGGCAATGATCGGCAGGGAACACTTAGCAGGATGTGTGCCGGACAAGGTGGCCGCCCCGCCCGGTAGACGACGGGTCCGGCGGACTCCGGAGCGACGCGTGGGCGGTACGCGATTGGAACGGGGGCTCAAGTTCCGCCGGAGCCTCGCCGATATTGGTTGGGACGGCGGTGCAGAGCCTCCCAGGATCGAGGCAACCAACGTCCCGATCGGCGCCTACGCCGCGATTCCCAGACAGGAGATTTCAAAATGCCCTCAGTCATCAATACCAACATCGTTTCACTGAATGCCCAGCGCAATCTGAACACGTCGCAGACCAGCCTTGCCACGTCCCTGCAGCGCCTGTCGTCCGGCCTGCGCATCAACAGCGCCAAGGACGACGCCGCCGGCCTCGCGATCGCATCCCGCTTTACGGCCCAGATCAACGGGTTGAACCAGGCCGCCCGCAACGCCAATGACGGCATCTCCCTCGCCCAGACGGCGGAAGGCGCCCTTGGCGAGATCACCAACAACCTCCAGCGAATCCGGGAGTTGGCGGTGCAATCGCGCAACGCCACGAACAGCTCGAGCGACCGTGCGGCGATCAACACGGAAGCCGCCCAGCTCAAGGCGGAAATCGACCGCGTCGCTTCGACCACCGCCTTCAACGGTGTCAAGCTCCTCGACGGCTCGTTCACCAACGCCGCCTTCCAGGTCGGCGCCAACGTCGGCGAGACCATCACGGTTTCGAGCATCGTCAACGCCCAGAGCGCGGCCCTTGGCACTTCCAACGTCGCGCAAGTGACCGGCGCAGCGGCTAGCGCGTTCACGGCAATCACCTCGGGCGATCTCACCATCAACGGCACCAGTGTCGGGCCCATCGCCGCGGACAGCAACGCGGCCAACCGGGCGGCGAGCATCGCCTCGGCGGTGAACTCGGTCTCCGGCACCACCAACGTGTACGCCACAGTCCTCAACAGCACTCAGGTCACGCTGACCAACTCGAGCGGTGGCACCGTCGTAGTCGCCTTCGCCGGTGCGAGCGCCACAACTGCGACGACCGGCCTGACGGCAGCTACCACCGCGTCGGCGACCGCGACCGGCTTCGCCGCCCTGGACCTCTCGTCGGTAGCCGGTGCCGATACGGCGATCACCCAGATGGACGCCGCGCTGACCGCGGTCAACTCCGCCCGCGCCACGCTCGGTGCCGTGCAGAACCGGTTCCAGTCCGCGGTCTCGAACCTGCAGACCAACGCCGAGAACCTGTCCGCGTCGCGCAGCCGGATTCAAGACACCGACTTCGCGATGGAAACGGCCAACCTCACCAAGTCGCAGATCCTGCAACAGGCCGGCACGGCGATGCTCGCGCAAGCGAATGCCCTGCCCAACAGCATTCTCACGCTGCTCCGCGGATGATCTTCGCGTAACCCCGGTACCGGAGCGGTGATCCCGCTCCGGGCCTTTTGAGGAGGAGCTCATGTTGATCGGCTCCATCGATGGACTCGTGCCCGCGCCTGCGCTCGGGCACGAACGCGTTGCCGCCACCAAGAACGCGCCTCCGGTCGGCCATTCCCCGGCCGAGACGCCCAGCAAGCACGATATCAGCCAGGTCGTAAAACAAGCGAACGAAGCAATCCGCACGATTTCCCAGGCGGTTGAATTCTCTTACGACCCGGACTCGAACGTCACGGTCGTCCAGGTCGTCGACACCCAGAACCACAAGGTGCTGCGCCAGGTACCCTCGCGCGAGATGATCGAGATCGCGCAGGCACTCGAGCGCATGCAGACCATGCTGGTCCGCAGCAAGGCGTGAGATGCGTGCCGCGCCGGAAAGCGTCTGAATGGCCACTACGCCAGTCCTGAGCTCACCGGGAATCGGATCCGGTCTCGACGTCAACGGCATCGTGCAGAAGCTGATGTCGGTCGAGCAGCAGCCGATCGTCAGGCTCGACACTCGAACCACAGTCGACCAGGCGAAGATCAGCGCCTTTGGCACGTTGAAGGGGGCGCTTTCGACATTGCAGGGCACGGTCCAGACCCTGTCGACGCCGGCGACCTTCAATGCCCTGGCTGCGACCGTGGCGGACCCGACGCTATTGCGCGCCACGGTGGCCACAGGCGCGCTCGCCGGCAGCTACGCGGTCGAGGTCAACCAGCTCGCGCGCGCCCAGAAGCTGGTGTCGAGCGGGTTCGCGGGCACGACCGACTCCGTCGGCACCGGCACCCTCACGTTCGAGTTCGGCAGTGTCGCGGGCACGACCTTCACCCCCGGTGCCGTGACGCAGACCGTCGCGATCGGTGTCGGGCAGGACACCCTCGCCGGAATCCGCGATGCCGTCAACGCCGCCAACATCGGAGTCGCCGCCACCATCGTCAACGACGGGTCGGCGAACGGCAACCGCCTGGTATTCACGGTCACGGCGACTGGAGCTGCCAATAGCCTGCGCATCGCGGTCGCCGACGACGACGGCAACGGCACCGACGCGAACGGGCTCTCGCGGCTCGCCTACGATCCCGCCGGAACCGCCGGAGCCGGCAAGAATCTCGCCGAGGTGGTCGCGGCCCAGGATGCGCTGCTCAGCATCGACGGCATCGACGTCCGAAGCGCCACCAACAAGGTCGCCAATGCCATCCAGGGCGTGACCCTCGATCTGCAGAAAGCCGATCCCGGCAAACCGACCACCCTCGATGTTGCCGCGAACAACACCAATGTGACGGGCGCGATTGCCGCCTTCGTGAAGGCCTTCAACGATCTGGACACGACGTTCGACAACCTCACGCGCTACGACGCTTCCAAGAAGCAGGCCTCGGTGCTCACCGGCGACGGCACGGTGCGGAACGTGCAGACCCGGTTGCGCACCATCCTCGGCGGCCAGGTCGGCAGCGGGGTGTATTCGACGCTGGGCCAGATCGGCATCACCTTCCAGACCGACGGTACGGTTTCGCTCGACCGCACCAAGCTCGACGCCGCGCTCACCGCGAACCCTGGTGGAGTCACCGACCTCTTCGCCGCTTTCGCGCGCGCCAGCGACAGCCGGGTCACCGTGGCTGGATATACCTCCAAGACGGTTCCGGGCACCTATGCCCTCGCCATCTCGCAACTGCCCGCCCGCGGCTTCGCGACCGGGGTCACGCCCTCAACGCTTGCCATTGCGGCCGGGTCGAACGACCAGATCACGGTACAGATCGACGGCCACGCTGCCATCGTGAACCTCACGCCCGGCACGTACGCGAACGCCGATGCACTGGCGGCGGAGGTCCAGGCTCGCATCAACGAGGCTGCGGCGCTGACTGCAGCAGGCGCCTCGGTAACGGTCACCCAAACCAGCGGCACCCTCACGGTGACGTCCAACGCCTATGGCGAGACCTCGACAGTCAGCGCATCGGGAGGCATTTTCGGCGGCGCCGCCGCGGCGACGTCCGGGGTCGCCATCGTCGGCACGCTCACCGGGCAGCCGCTCGACGGCGTCGGTCAGGGCCTGCGCGGGATCGCCGGCACGCCTCTCGAAGGTCTGACACTGCAGATCGCCGGAGGCCCTGTGGGCGATCGCGGTACCGTCACCCTGCAGACCGGTTTCGCGTACCGCCTGAACGAGATGCTCAAGGACGTGGTGGGCAGCGGGGGTGCGCTCGCGGCACGCACCGATGGCCTGCAGCGCGACCTCACCGACATCGGCAAGCGTCGTGATGTGCTCAACGCACGCCTTGCACAGGTCGAGGCGAATTACCGCGCCCAGTTCACGGCGCTCGACACGCTGCTGTCGAGTCTTTCCGCGCAGAGCACGGCATTGCAGCAGCAGCTCGCCAACCTGCCGAAGTACTCGTACAACGCATGATGAAGCTCAAGGGGGCGCCGCTTCGGGCCGATAAGGAAGGAGTCCTCAACGCTGCCGGGTTCCCGCCATGTTCCAGCAACGCGCCGCGCAGGCTTACGCGCAAATCGGACTTGAAACCGGCGTGGCCGCGGGCTCGCCGCACCGCCTCATCCTGATGCTCTACGACGGCGCCATGAAGTGCATCACCAATGCCGCCGCCCACTTGGCGGCGGGTCGCATTGCCGCCAAGGGGAGCGCGGTGTCGAAGGCGATTGCCATCATCGACGAGGGCCTCAAGGGCAACCTCGATCTTTCCCAGGGCGGCCACATCGCGACGCAACTCGGCGAACTCTACGATTACATGAGCCGACGCCTGCTCTCGGCCAACCTGCGCAACGACCCGGCCGGATTCAGCGAGGTACAGGCGCTGCTGGCCGAACTGCGCGAGGCCTGGGCAGGTATCGAAACGCCGGCACATCTCCAGCGGGCCCCCAACGCGGCCGTCCACGCATGACCACGATCGTCGCCATCGACCCGCTTACCGCCGACGGGTCGCGCACCCTGCTCGGCTATTACGAGGCGATCGGCCACGTCTCGAAGATCATGCTGCAGGCCGCGTTGCGCGCCGACTGGCAGGCGCTGGAGCATGCCCACGCCTGCTGCGAGGAGCTCATCCGCTGCGTCCAGGCCGCCGGCCTCACGCCCGAGACGCTCGACGATGCGGCGCGGCGCCGGCGGATGGAGATCCTGCGCCAGATCATCGCCGACGACGCCCGCATCCGCCATCTCACCGAGCCGTCCCTTTGCCGGGTCGACACACTGCTCGTCGGCGAGCAACTCGCGATGTACGAGCACCGCGCCTAGGCGCATGCCGCCATCGCCGACCTCGCCATGATCAATGTCCAGAACGTCGCCACCATATTGCGGGCGCTGGCACGGATCGAAACGCCGCGCGAGCCTTCCCCCACCGCGCCAGTAACCCGGTTGCTGCCCCTGCCGACGCTCTCGCCGGAGGATCCCTCGTCACCGGGAATGCGTGTGCCCGCGGAGGCCCAGGCCGAGCGGACCACGGTGCGTCCCCAGGACTCCGACCAGGCCCCGGTGCGGCCCCGGGCAACCGACGCGGCGGTCGCCCCGAGACTCCCGGCGGCCCCCTTCGCCGCCGCGGCACCGAGCGCCTCGATCGCGCTGTCCGCGGCGGGTACGGTCATTCTCGAAGCCCTGAGCACACGCGGCGACGAGCGCGGTCCGGTCGTTCGGCCCGCTGCGCCGCTGCTCGCACTCCCTCCGCGCGAGCCGGCCCTGCTGGCCACGGCGCTGCGCGAGGCCGTGGTGCACAGCGGGCTCTTCTACGATTCCCATCTGGCACGCTGGGTAGCCGGGGACTATCCGGTGGCGGCCCTGGCCCGGGAGCCCCAGGCGGCGTGGGCCGATGCGGCGCTGTCCTCGACTGCCGCGGGCCAGGCGCACGAGGATGCGGGGAGCTTACAGGCGCCGGCGTCACTGCTCCGAGCACAGATCGAGGCGCACGAGGGGCATCGCCTGATCGTCAGCGCGGAGCTGTGGCCGGGTCAGGCCGCGCAGCTGGAATTCGAAGAGGCCGGGCACACCCGCGACCATACCGGCGACGTTGCGGAAGTGCAAGGCGATGCCGCCTGGACCGTTCGCGTCCAGATCGCGTTGCCCTCGCTGGGCACGGTGTCGGTAACCGTGCAGGTGAGGGACGAGGCGGTGCACTGCCGGCTCGACGCGGCATCGGCCGACGCCGCCGCCCGCATCGGAGGCGCGCGCGACGACCTCGTGGCAGCGCTGGCCGGCCATGCGTTCGTGCTGGCCCGATGCGCGGTGAGCCATGAATCCTAGCGCGTTTCGCCAGGAAGCCGTCGCCCTGCGCTACGGCGAAGGCGATACCGCACCGCAGGTGGTGGCCAGGGGCCGCGGCATCATCGCCGAGGAGATCATCCGCCGGGCGCGCGAGGCCGGGGTGTTCGTGCATGCATCCGCGGACCTGACGGCACTGCTCATGCAGGTCGACCTCGATCGGCGCATCCCGCCGGCGCTGTACACCGCCGTTGCCGAGCTCCTGGCATGGCTCTATCGGGTCGAGCAGCGCGCCGCCAGCGGACGCGAGGACGTCAAGCCAACGGGCGCAGCTGGCCGATGAACAGCGCGGATGCACCGAAACCACGGGGCGGTGCCCAGCAGGAAGACCCCGACTACACTGTCTTTTCGCGGCGCGAGATCCTGACGATCCTGCACAGTCTCGAGGCAGAGCGCAAGGTCGCCACCATCTACTTCGGCGAGCGCGACTTCATCGTCTCGATGGTGCTCGCCGTGAATCCCGAATTCGAGGAGATCGTGCTCGACTTCGGCGCGGACCAGCGCGCCAACGCGCGCCTGCTCGTGGCGCCGCGGGTGCTGGTCGTGTCGAACCTCGCGCAGATTCGCATCGAGTTCTCGGCCGGGACGCCCAACGCAACGGTCCATGAGAACCTGCCGGCGTTCCGCATCCGCATGCCCGAGGTGCTCACGCGCCTGCAGCGCCGGCAGTACTACCGGGTACGGGTGCCCGCGCGCCAGGAACTGCGATGTCGCATCCCGGCGCCCGGGGGTGGCGACGCATCGTTCCTGGTGCGGGTGGTGAACCTGAGTTGCGGCGGCGCGGCGCTCACCAATCTGCCGCTGGACCTGGACCTCGAGCCCGGCACCCGTCTCTTTCCGTGCCTGCTCACCCTTGGCGACGGCGAGCCCCTGGCGGCGACGGCCGAGGTTGTCCGGGTCATCGACATGCCGCCGTCCCAACGCCCCGCCGAGCGGATCTGCGGCGTCCAGTTCGTGGAGCTGTCCGACGGTGCCCGCGCGCGTATCCAGCGCTTCATCAATCGGGTCGAGCGCGAGGAGATCGCCCGGTCCCGGGCCCTTGGTTGAGACCCAACGCGGACCGTCAGATCTGCATGTTCATCACGTCGTGGTAGGCGGCGACAACGCGGTTGCGTACTTGCACCATCTGCTGGAAGGAGATGTTGGCCTTCGACAGCGACACCATCGTCTCCTCGAGGGAGACACCCGCATCACCCATCTGAAAACGCTCGGCCAGTCCCATCGCCTGCGCCTGGCCGTCGTTGACCTTGGCAACGCTATCCTTCAGGAGACTGGCGAAATCGACGGGCTTGGCGGCACCTGCCGCACCCACCCCGCCCGCGCCGCCGGCCGGCAAGGTGGTCGGAAAGTGCGCCAGCGCGGCGCGCGCAGCCTCCAGCTTCGAGAGCAGCGTATTCATCGATACCGGTTCGATTGCCATCGTGCCTCCTGACGGAATCCGGCCGTCTGCGGCCGGTAAGGGACGATGCAGAGCGTAGCGCGCGATGGTCGGCACCGAGGCGGCGAAGTAGGCGGGAAAAGCGCGCCTAATCACCGGATTCAGGAAGGGGGCAGGTCGCAATAATCGCAGCGTCGCCACCAGGAGGGGTGACTCTCGTGCCCAGCAACGTACAAACGCTTCCCGACAGCACGCCCGCGGCCAGCGGCATCTTCACTCAGATGGAGAATGTCAGCCGGATCCCGGTGCGCCAGATGCTCGTGCTCATGATCGGCCTCGCCGCAGCGGTCGCGGTCGGGGTGGGCGTCTGGATGTGGTCCTCCACACCCGACTACCGTGTGCTGTACAGCAATCTTTCCGATCGGGACGGGGGCGCCGTGGTCGCAGCCCTCTCCCAGCAGAATGTGCCGTACAAGGTCGCCGAAGGCGGCGGCGCGATCCTGGTCCCCGCCGCCCAGGTGCACGACGTGCGGCTGCGTCTCGCATCCCAAGGCTTGCCCAAGGGCGGCAATGTCGGCTTCGAGCTGGTCGACAACCAGAAATTCGGCGCGACCCAGTTCCAGGAGCAGATCAACTACCAGCGCGGGCTCGAAGGCGAACTCGCCCGGACCATCCAGACGCTGTCGGCGGTGGCCTCGGCCCGGGTGCACCTCGCGATTCCAAAGCCGTCGGTGTTCGTGCGGGAGCAGCAGCAACCCACCGCGTCGGTAGTGCTCGCGCTCCACCCCGGTCGCGAGCTCGACCGCGGCCAGGTGAGCGGCATCGTCCATCTGGTGGCGAGCAGCGTGCCCGAGCTCGGCCTCGACAACGTCAGCGTCCTCGACCAGAACGGCGCACTGCTGTCGCGCCGTCGCGACAGCGCCGACGGCGGCCTCGACCCGACCCAGCTTTCCTACGTGAAGCAGCTGGAGCAGGCGACCAACCAGCGCATCGTCGCTATCCTGGAACCCCTGCTCGGCCGCAACAACGCCCGGGTGCAGGTGACCGCGGACGTCGACTTCAGCCGGACCGAGGCGGTCGCCGAGACCTTCCGTCCCAACGGCGATCCGAAAGCCGCTGCGCTGCGCACCCAGCAGATCAGCCAGTCGACCACCCAGTCCGGCGCCGGCGCACAGGGCGTTCCGGGCGCGCTGTCGAACCAGCCCCCGGCCGGCGGGACCCTCAATCTCGACGGCAAGGCTGCACCGGGAACGAGTGCCGCGCCTGCGAGTGCCCCGGTCAACGCGCGCAAGGATGAGAACATCGCCTACGAAGTCGACAAGAAGATCGAGCATACCAAGGCGCCGGTGGGTGGCGTGCGGCGGATGTCGGCTGCCGTGGTGATCAACTACCGCAAGGAAACCGCCAAGGACGGCAAGGTCACCCAGGCGGCCCTGTCGCCGCAGGAAATGGAACAGATCACGGCGCTGGTGCGCGAATCGATGGGCTTCAACAAGGACCGCGGCGATTCGCTCAATGTGGTGAATGCCGCCTTCAACGAGCCAGCCAAGGAGCCGGTCGCGGAAGTGCCGCTGTGGAAGCAGCCGGACAACGTGCAGATAGCCAAGGACGGAGTGCGCTACCTCGTGTTCGCGGTCGTCATCGGCTACCTCTTCTTCGGCGTGCTGCGACCGATGTGGCGTCAGGCGTCGGCACCGCGGCCGATGGAGCTCCTGGTCGCTCCCGCAGGCGCCGTCGCGGGCGGGGCCGACAGCGCTGACTCGGCCAGAACCGGTACCGACGCCCTCGAGCGGGCCCGCAAGCTCGCCCGCGACGATCCGAAGGTCGTCGCCACCGTGGTCAAGAACTGGGTGAGTAACGATGAGTAACGCCGGTCTCGCCAAGAGCGCCATCCTGCTGCTCTCCCTCGGCGAGGCCGAGGCCGCGGAAGTGATGCGCCACCTCAATCCCAAGGAAGTCCAGCGGATCGGCCAGACGATGGCGAAGCTCAAGGGGGTGACCCGCGACAAGCTCGACGAGGTGCTCGTCAGCTTTCATCACCAGGCCGAACAGCATTCTCCGATCGCCCTCGATTCCGATGGCTACATCCGCTCGGTGCTGACCCGCGCCCTCGGGGACGACAAGGCCGCGGCGCTCCTCGAGCGCATCCTGCAGGGCGATGACGCCGACGGCATCGAAAGCCTTGGCTGGACGGATCCGGCGACGGTCGCCGAACTCATCAAGGACGAACATCCTCAGATCATCGCCTCGGTGCTGGTCTATCTCGAGCGCAGCCACGCCGCGAGTGTCGCCGCCCAGCTGCCGGAGCGCGTGCGCAACGAGGTCTTGCTGCGCATTGCCACTCTCGACGGCATCCAGCCCACGGCGATGCGCGAGCTGAACGAGGTGCTGTCCAAGCTGCTCACCGGCAGCGCGGATCTCAAGAAATCCACCCTCGGCGGCGTGCGCACTGCTGCGGAGATCCTCAATTTCGTGGGCAGCACACTCGAGACCGAAATGATGGATGCGGTGCGGCAATACGATGCCGAGCTTGCCGAAAAGATCATCGACCAGATGTTCGTCTTCGAGAACCTGCTCGAAGTCGATGACCGCGGCATCCAGGCACTGCTTCGCGAAGTCCAGTCGGAGTCGCTGATCGTGGCGCTGAAGGGCGCAACCCAGGGGCTGCGCGAGAAGATCTTCGGCAACATGTCGCAGCGCGCCGCCGATCTGCTCAAGGACGATCTCGAGGCCAAGGGTCCGGTGCGGGTCACCGAAGTCGAGGCCGAGCAGAAGGAAATCCTGAAGATCGTCCGTCGCATGGCGGACGAGGGCCAGATCGTGCTTGCCACCAACAGCCAAGATGCCTTCATCTGAAACCATCATTCCGCGCGGGCAGCAGTCCGCGTGGCAGCGCTGGGAGCTCGCCTCGCTCGGCGCTGCCCCGGACCCGGTGCACACCGAGGCGGCCACTGCCGCGTTGCTCGCCGCGGAGCGCGCCGCCGCCGTCGCCGAAGGCCGTGTCGCGGGCTATGCACAGGGCCGGGCGGACGCAGCCGGCGAGCAGGCCCGGCTGGGTGCCCTCGTGACCGCTCTCACCCACTCTGTCGCCGAACGGGAGCAGGATCTCGTCGACGAAGTCCTCGACCTCGCCATCGTGCTCGCCCGGCAACTCGTGGGCGATGCCCTGGCCGTCAAGCGGGAGCTGGTGCTGCCAGTGGTGTCGGCGGCGCTGCGCGAGCTCCCTCATGCCACCCAGCGCATCGAGATCGCGGTGCACCCTTCGGACCTCCCGGTGGTGCAGGCCTACATCGCGGCCGAGGCGCTCGGCGAATTCTGCCGTTTTACCGCCGACGCCGCGATCCTGCCGGGCGGTTGCCGGGTCGCGACCGAGCAATGCGACATCGACGCGACCGTCGAGGCGCGCTGGAAGCGTCTGCTCGTCGCCGTCGGCCGCACCGGAGCGTGGATTGAATCCTCGAGTGTCGGTGAACGCGCCTGAACGTTCCGCCGGCGTGCGCGGCGTGCTGCACGAGGTTGCGGCTCGCGCGGTCAGCGCGCAGCTCATGGAGAAGCATGGCCGGCTCACCCGGGTCGCCGGCCTGGTCCTCGAAGCCGTCGGCCTCAAGGTGCCCCTCGGGACCGTGTGCTACATCGAGCAGCGCGGTGGACACGTGGTCGAAGCCGAGGTGGTCGGATTCGCGGGCGATCGATTGTTCCTGATGCCCTTTGCCGACATCCAGGGCGTTTCCCCCGGCGCCGTGGTCCGGGTGCTCGAACCCACGCCAACCCGGCCGCGTCTCGACGTACCGTGGCATCCCCTCCGGCGCGCGTCGGATCACGCCAAGCGCTTGCCGGTCGGTCGGGCCATGCTTGGCCGCGTCGTCGACGGCGCCGGCCGCCCGCTCGACGGCCTCGGGCCGATCGTCCCCGACGACCATCGCTCCCTGCAGAGCCGGCCGGTCAATCCGATTCAGCGCGAACGCATCGCCGAGCCGCTCGACGTGGGTGTGCGGGCGATCAACACCCTGCTCACCGTCGGGCGCGGGCAACGCCTCGGCCTGTTCGCCGGCAGTGGCGTGGGCAAGAGCGTGCTGCTCGGCATGATGGCGCGCTACACCACGGCCGACGTCGCCGTCGTCGGTCTGATCGGCGAGCGCGGCCGCGAGGTCAAGGAATTCATCGAAAACATTCTCGGCCCGGAAGGTCTCGCGCGCTCCGTGGTGGTCGCCGCCCCTGCCGACACCCCGGCGCTGCTGCGCCTGCAGGGCGCCGCCTACGCCACCAGCATCGCCGAGCACTTTCGCGATCAGGGCCAGCACGTGCTGCTCATCATGGACTCGCTGACGCGGTACGCCATGGCGCAGCGCGAGATCGCACTGGCGATCGGCGAGCCGCCGGCGACACGCGGCTACCCGCCGTCGGTATTCGCGAAGCTGCCGCAACTGGTCGAACGTGCTGGCAACGGCGAAGCCGGCGGCGGCTCGATCACGGCGTTCTACACGGTGCTGACCGAAGGCGACGACCCGCAGGATCCCATTGCCGATTCCGCACGCGCGATTCTCGACGGCCACTTCGTGCTCTCCCGCAGCCTGGCCGAAGCGGGCCATTACCCCGCCATCGACATCGAGACGTCGATCAGTCGCGCCATGCACGGGCTCGTGCCCGCGTCGCGGCTCGACCAGGTGCGTCGCTTCAAACAGCTCTATGCGCGCTTCCAGCGCAATCGGGACCTCATCAACGTCGGGGCGTACGTGCCCGGATCGGATGCCCTGCTCGACGAAGCCATCGCCCTGTACCCGCGCATGGAAGCCTTCCTGCAGCAGGACATGGGTGCTCGGGTCGACATCGATTCGGGCGTGCACGCTCTCGACGCTATCCTCGCCGCCGAACGGCGCCCGGCATGAGCGGCCAACGACCGACGGGTCGCGCCGGTTCCGGATCCCGGCAGGGATTGCCGCCACGGGCGACAAATCCCAGGGTGCAATACCCATGAGCACCCAGACGAACTGGCAACGCCTGCGCGCGCTCGCCCAGGAGAAGCGCGACGCCTGCACCCAGGTGTTGTCCGAAGCCCTCGCGGCGGCGCGCAGGGAAGAGCAGAAGCTGCAGATGCTGCGCACCTACCAGACCGAGTATGGCCAGCGCATGAGCGCTGACAGCCACGGCGGCATCGCCGCGACCCGCCTGCAAAACTTCCGCGGCTTTCTCGCTCATCTCGAGCGGGCCGTCGAACAGCAGGAGCAGGCAGTGCACGTTGCCCAGCAGGCCGTCTATCGCTTCCAGGTCGCGCTGGTGGCTGCACGCCGCACGGTCGATTCGTATCAGGTCCTGGTCGATCGCCAGCTCGCCGCCGCCGGCGTCGTGCAACGTCGTGACCAGCAGAAGCAACAGGACGAATATGCGTCGCGCGCGCTGCCGCGCTTTCTGACCGGCGCCGACTGAACTCCCAGCGACGAAGACCGGCAGCGACCGGGATCCGTAGCGAACTCAACAACATCTCACACCGCGCGTCACGCGAACCCGACCCCCCCCCATGGCCGTCAATCTCCTTCCCCAAGCCCCGCCGCGGAACCAAGCCGAGGCACGGCCCGCGAACGGCGTCGACGCGTCCCCGGACGACGCCCCAAGCTTCGCTGCCACCTTGCGCCAGGCCAACACCGTCAACGGCGCAACGACCAAGCCCGCGAACGCGCTCCATGGGATGTCGACCAAGCCAGCCACCGCGGGCCCCGCATCTTCAGCGAAACCGGTCGGGGACCGCTTGATCGGCGCCGACGAGGATCTCGCGGCCCTGATCCTCGCCAGTGCGGGCCTGCTCGGTGAAGCCCAGGCATCGCCCGTGGCCATGGCACCGACGAGTGGCGCAGGCAAGGACGCGCCAGCGCTCACGACGGAACCGCCGGCCCAGCGACCCGCCGCACAGGCCGACGATCCGTTGAGCCTGCTGGCCGCATCGCTGGGTCTGCTCAGGCCGCCTTCCGGCGAGCCATCGGCTATTGCACCATCGGCCGACATTGCACCATCGGCCGACATTGCACCATCGGCCGACATTGCACCATCGACCGACCCGGAACGCCGGGAACCGGTGACCGCGCCCGCGTTGTCGCTCGACGTCACCAAGGCCGCTCGCCGCACGCCGACCGACCAAGCCACCCTCGCGGAGCGCGCAGACGCGCGCGACCTGCGCCCTGCCCTGGATACCGGCGGGATGCATGCGTCGTCGGCAACGACCCTGCCGGCGGAGCCGAAGCTCGACGCGGGCACGGTGCCGCTGCGCAAGTCGGAAGCGACATCGTCTCTGACGGCGGTCGATCCGGGCAACGTGATGACGCCTGCCGTGGCACGGCCACCGGTGCAAGTGACCATCGCGACCCCGGCGTTCACCCCCGGCTGGCACGACGAGGTGGCGCAACAACTGACCCAGCTCGTGCTGCTGCGACACGACCGCGCCGAGATCCGCCTGCATCCGGCCGATCTCGGTCCGATCACCGTGCAGATCCAGATCGACAACGGCCGGGCCAGCCTGCTCATCCAGGCACCGCAGCCGGCGACGCGCGATGGCCTCGAGCTTGCCTTGCCGCAGTTGCGCGACAGTCTCGCCCAGCAGGGCATCACCCTGGGCGAGACCAGCATCCGTGACGACCGCGCGCCTGACCGGCGCCACGACGCCCGGGACGCACCCGCCGTGGCGGCACCGACGGCGACGGACGCCGTGCCGGCGCCGACGGTGATGGTCCGGGCGCGCGTCGGCCTGGTCGACCTCTTCGCCTAGCCCGACTGACCCGCCTCCGGGCGCTGCGAATTGCGGCGGTTTCACCCTGCTAATCCGCTCTTACGGTGTGCAGGCGCGGCTCGATAATTCCTCCGTCGCCATTACCGACGGATACGAATCGTGGCCAAGATCAACGCAGCTCCCGCACCCGCACAGGCATCCGCCGAACCTACACCGATCAAGAAAAAGCGCTCGAAGCTGCCGATCATCGCCGGCATCGGACTGCTGTTGGTCGGCGCCGGCGGTGGCGCCGCGTGGCACCTCATGCATCCCGCTGCACCCCCGGCCGGCGCGGCGGAGGCGGCGGCGCCCCTAGGCAAGCCGCTCTTCGTCAACCTCGAGCCGTTCACGGTCAATCTGGCCGAGGAAGGCGGTGACCATTACCTGCAGATCGGCATCGTATATCAGGTCCTCGACGACAAGGTGAGCGACGCGATCAAGCTGCACCTGCCGATCCTGCGCAACCGTCTGCTGCTGCTCCTTTCCGCCAAGCGGCCGGCTGACCTGGCGAGCGCCGAGGGCAAGAAAAAACTCGTCGACGAACTCGTGGTCGCCGCCCGGGAATCGCTGCCCGGCGCCGGCGAGAAGGGTGTGACCGACGCCCTGCTGGCCTCCTTCGTGATCCAGTAGATGAATGCTTCGGCGTCAGCCGCGGGCGTTCGCCTTCGCCCGCGGTGCCCTACCCCGGTGACCGCACCCCGCACGAGCCCCAAGGACGTCGCGCAATGAGCAACGAGTTTCTTACTCAGGACGAAGTGGATGCGCTTCTCACGGGGACGAGCGGCGCGGACCAGCCCGAACCCGCGGCCGAGGTCCCCGCGGTCAAGACATACAACCTCGCCTCGCAGGAACGCATCGTCCGGGGCCGCATGCCGGCCCTGGAGATGATCAACGACCGCTTCGCGCGCTTGCTGCGCATTGGGCTGTTCAACTTCATGCGGCGCAGCCCCGAGATCTCCGTGGCGCCGGTGCGGGTGGTGAAGTATGGCGAGTTCATCCGCAACCTGGTCGTCCCGAGCAACCTCAACATCGCCCAGGTCAAGCCGCTGCGCGGCAATGCACTCGTGGTGATCGAGCCCAACCTGGTGTTCCAGGTGGTGGACACCATGTTTGGCGGGGACGGCCGCTTCCGCAGCCGGGTCGAGGGTCGCGATTTCACCCAGACGGAGATGCGCATCATCCAGCGTCTCCTTCAGGTGGTGTTCGACGAGTATCGCAACTCCTGGCACAACGTCTACCCGCTCTCGCTGGAGTACGTCCGTTCCGAGATGCACACCCAGTTCGCGAACATCGCGAACCCCACCGAGATCGTGGTCGTATGCACCTTCGCGGTCGATTTCGGGGGTGGCGCCAGCGCGATCCACTTCGCCATTCCCTACTCAACGTTCGAGCCGATCCGCGACATCATCTACAGCCCTCTGCAGGGTGACCAGGCGGAACCGGACCGGCGCTGGACGCAGATGCTCTCGCGCCAGGTGCAAGCCGCGGAGGTCGGTCTGGTCGCGAACCTGACCACGGCCACCATGCGGGTGAAAGAGCTCCTCAACATGCAGATCGGAGACGTGCTGTCGCTGGACATTCCCCAGCGGGTCACGGCGGAAGTGGATGGCGTTCCCATCCTCGAATGCTCGTACGGCGTGCGCAACGGCCAGTACGCACTGCGCATCGAACGCATCCTGCAACCAGACAACGACTAGGGAGACCCAGATGGCCGACACGATGACCGACACCGGCGTTACCGACGAATGGGAGCCCGCGCTCGCCGCGGAGAGTGCCGCAGCCGGCGCGGTGGCCGTGCCCGCAGCCAGCCTGTTCAACAAGCTCTCCGCGGGCGTGCCGGCCGACACACCGACCCACGACATCCAGCTCGTGCTGGACATTCCGGTGCAGCTGACCGTGGAGCTCGGCCGGACCAAGATCCCGATCCGCCACATCCTGCAGCTGGCGCAGGGTTCGGTGATCGAGCTCGACGGGCTTGCCGGTGAACCGATGGATGTGCTCGTCAACGGCTGCCTCATCGCTCAGGGCGAAGTCGTGGTGGTGAACGACAAGTTCGGAATCCGCCTGACAGACATCATCACGCCGTCCGAGCGCATGCGTAAGCTCAACCGATGAAGCAGTTGCCGGGCGTACTACTCGCCGCGCTGGCGGCCGGACCGGCGCGCGCCGCGGAGGCGGCACCCACCGACACCGGCGTCACCGGCGGCTTCCTGCAGGCAGTGCTCGGCCTGGCGCTGGTGCTGGCGCTCATCTGGGGCGCGGCGTGGCTCGTCCGCCGCCTGCAGCCCGGCATCGGTGGTGCGCACGGCGCGCTCAAGATCGTCGCCGCGCAGGGTGTCGGCCAGCGCGAGCGGATCGTCGTGGTCGAAATCGCCGAGCAGTGGCTCGTCGTCGGCGTCGCCGCAGGCAGTGTCAACACCCTCGCCGTGCTGCCCAAGGGCACGCTGCCGCCCACCGCGAACGCCACGGCGAGTTTCGCCGGCTTGCTCGCCCGCGCCCGCGGGACGGGCGAGGCGAAGTCATGAGTTCCCCCGCCTCGCAGCGCAGTTCCCTACTCTCGCTGCGCAGTTCCCTACTCTCGCTGCGCAGTTCCCTCCGCTCGCAGCGCAGTTCTCTCGCCTCGCGGCGCAACGAGGGTAGTCCTGCCTCGGCGATCGGCTGCAGGCCGGCTCGCGCGCGCGCAATCCCCGCGCCCGTGACGCGGCATGCCGCGAACGGGGCGCTCGGGAACGCCGCACGGATCGCCCGGCAGATGGCCATTCCGGCTCTCGTCGCCACGCTCGTCGTGCTGGCGGCGCTCGGTGCGAGTGGCGACGCCTTCGCGCAGGCCTCCGACCTTCCGCTGTTCAACAGTCGGCCTACCGCAGGTGGCGGGCAGAGCTATTCCTTGCCGGTCCAGACACTGCTCGTCCTGACCGCGCTCGCGTTCCTGCCCGCGGTACTGCTCCTCATGACCGCGTTCACCCGGATCGTGATCGTCCTGTCCCTGATGCGCCACGCGCTGGGCACCCAGTCGTCGCCGCCCAACCAGGTGATCATCGGCCTTTCCCTGTTTCTCACCCTGTTCGTGATGGGCCCCGTAGCGGACCGGATCTACGCCGACGCCTACGTCCCGTACACCGAGCAGAAGATCGGCTTCGACCAGGCGCTCGACCGCGCTCAGGTCCCGCTCAAGACGTTCATGATGAAACAGACCCGCGAGCCCGACCTCGCGCTGTTCTTCCGTCTTGCCCGGGTCGCCCCCCCGGCCACGCGCGACGACATCCCGCTGAGGGTGTTGGTCCCCGCCTTCGTCACCAGCGAATTGAAGACCGCGTTCCAGATCGGCTTCATGGTCTTCCTGCCCTTCCTGATCATCGACATGGTGGTCGCGAGCGTCCTCATGTCCATGGGCATGATGATGCTTTCACCGGTGCTGATCTCGCTGCCCTTCAAGCTCATGCTGTTCGTACTGGTCGACGGCTGGAACCTGCTCATCGGCTCGCTGGTGGCGAGCTTCGGGTGACCGATGTCAGTTGTCAGTCGGCAGTTGACAGGACCCCGCCCTCACCCGGAGAACCCGACTTCTGATCTCCTGCGTCCTGTCTCCCGTTGTTCCGGGTCCTGAGTCCTGGGTTGTTCGGGGTGCTGTGTCCTGCCAACTGCCAACTGCCAACTGCAAAACTGCCAACTGCAAAACTGCAAAACTGAAAACTGCAAACTAAAAAACTGAACACCATGAATCCTCAATCCGTCATCACCATTGCACAGCAGGCACTCTTCGTGACCGTGCTCATATCGGCGCCCCTCCTCCTCACCGCACTGGTGGTGGGGCTGGTGGTCAGCATTTTCCAGGCAGCGACCCAAATCAACGAGATGACCCTCTCGTTCATTCCCAAGCTGCTCGCGATGTTTGCAGTGCTGGTGTTCGCGGGGCCTTGGATGCTGACCCAGCTCCTCGATTACGTCCGGCGGCTGTTCCAGAGCATCCCCAACGTCATCGGCTGATCGGCGACACGCATGTTCACCATCGGCGCCGCTGACCTCGACGCCGCGCTCGCCGCGTTCTTCTATCCCTTCTTTCGCGTTCTGGCGTTGGCCTCGAGCGCGCCGATTTTTGCGCACCCGACCGTCCCGCGCCCGGTGCGCATCGGGCTCGCCCTGTTGATCACGGCCCTCGTCGCACCGATCCTGCCGGCGACGCCGCCGGTGTCGCCCTTCAGCGCCGCGGGCGTTCTGCTCATCGTCGAGCAACTTCTGGTGGGCATCGGTATCGGCCTTGCGATGCAGATTGCGTTTGCAGCCGTGACCCTCGCCGGCGATCTCATCGGCCTGCAGATGGGGCTGTCGTTCGCCGCCTTCATCGATCCCCAGAACTCGGAGCAGGCACCGCTGGTGGGAAGCTTCCTGTCGGTGGTGCTGATGCTCGTGTTCCTGGCGATCAACGGCCACCTTCTGCTCATCGCGGCCCTGGTCGACTCGTTCCAGACGTTCCCGCTCACCGTCGACGGTCTGCGCCAGATGGATCTTCTCCGCCTGATACGTGCCGGCGCCGGGCTCTTCGCCTTCGGCTTGCAGATCGCACTGCCGGTGATCGCCACCATGCTGCTGACCAACATCACCCTCGGGATGCTCGCGCGGACGTCGCCGCAACTGAACCTGCTCGCCATCGGCTTTGCGGTCACGCTCTCTGTCGGGCTGCTCATGCTGCTACTCGGTCTGCCGCTCCTCGCGCCGGCGTTCGAGGCGGTCATCCAGCGCGGCCTCACACCGTTCCGCTGACGCCCATGGCGCGATCCGGAAATCGTCTCCGGTTCTGGGCGCCGGACGCATTCCGCAGCGATCGACCGATGCCGTACCATCCCCGCCACGCCCGCCGCCGCCGCGGCACACCCGATCGCCCTGCCACGCATGCGTAAAGCCGAATTCACGAGCCTGTCCACCCACGGATTTCACCCGGTGACGTACTACGACTGGGGGGATCCGGCCAATCCGCAGGTCGTGATCTGCGTGCACGGGCTCACCCGCAATGGCCGCGATTTCGACGCCCTCGCCGCCGCACTCGCGCCGACCCATCGCGTGCTGGCGATCGACATGCCCGGCCGCGGCGAGAGTGCGTGGCTGCGTGATCCGATGGATTACGGTTTTGCCACGTATGTCACCACCCTGACCGCACTCGTCGCCCGCAGCGGTGCCCGGCAGGTTGACTGGGTGGGAACATCGATGGGCGGGCTGCTCGGCATGGTCCTGGCGGCGGAGCCCGGCACCCCCATCGCCCGCCTGGTGATCAACGATATCGGCCCGGCCATCGAGCCCGCGGCCCTGGCGCGTATTGGCGGCTACCTCGGCGCGGATCCGGGCTTCACCACCTACGACGAAGCCGAGGCCTACATCCGCGCCGTCTCGGCGCCGTTCGGGGCGCTCGAGGACGCCCACTGGGAGGCCCTGACCCGATCCTCGGTGCGGGAGGGTCCGGACGGATCCTGGGGCTTGCGCTACGACCCCGGCATCGCCGTGCCGTTTCGCGCCAATCCGGTGCCCGCGGACCTGTGGCCGGTCTGGGAGGCGATCCGGGTGCCGACGCTCGTCTTGCGCGGTCGCGAATCGGATCTCCTGTCGCACGCCACAGCCGTCGCCATGACCCAGCGCGGTCCGCGTGCACGGCTCGTCGAGTTCGCCGCGGTGGGCCACGCGCCTGCCCTGCTCACGCCCGATCAGATCGAGCCGATCGTGGCGTTCCTGCGGGCATGATTCCGGTCGCGGCATGTGCACCTTGCGGACGCCAGGCCACCGCCGAGTCGCCGTCCCGGAATACCGCCGCTTCGGGCGGCGGGACAATCGCGAGGTTTGGTCCAGGACTGTGGCCTTTTTGGGCGGTCGTGCAATCCCGGGGGCCACCTGCCCCCTGCCGCGTGCGTGACGGGCCTCACGATCGCTTAGAATCATCCGCGCATCCTCTCCTGGCGGCTCCGTGGCGCTGACCCTATCCCTTCCGGTTCTCGACTCCCATCCCGCACATCCACCGGAAACGCGTCCGGCAAAGGTGGCGGCGTGGCTCGCGTCCATGGCGGTCGGCGATCCGGTACAAGCCGCGCGCGCCGTGGCCGACGCCATCGGGGCCACCAACCGCATCAACGTCAACGAGCGGCGCCGGTTCGAGCTCGCCGAGAAGTACTGGGCGGCGGCGCGACAACTCTGGCCTCTGCTGGAACGACGGTTCATCCAGGTGTCGCATCCGCTGAGCGGCGATGGGCTGGAGGCCGCGCGCGCGTTGCTGGCGCTCGCCCACGAGTTGTCGGTGACGTACAAGCTGCTGCTCGCGCGCGAAGCCGACCGGCGGCTGGTGCTCGGTGGCAACCGTCACCTCGCGACGCTGCTGCAGCGGTCGTTGCAGAGCATCACCCGCACCATCACCAGCAGCTATCTCGCTTACTCTCCGGTGCCGGCGAATACGTGGCTCGATGCGCACCGCATCTACGCCTTCGCGCACGACCGCGGCCTGCATCAGGTCGGCATGGCGGAAGACGCGGGGCGGACCCCGGAACGCGCATACGTGAAAGTGCTGCTGGTGGCCCTCGCCAATCCCTACGGCTTTGCACCCGGGCAGCTCGCCACCGTGCTGCGCTACCTCGACGCCAACGTCCAGTGGGCCAAGCTGACCGACGTGCAGCCCGTGCATCGCATGGCCAAGGCCGTCGCGATCGTGCCGGTGGGCCACGATTTCCCGCCGTTCTCGGCGAACAAGGGTGGCGCCATCGAAGGTCGCAAGATGTTCCTGCTCACCTTCGAGCTCGCATTCCAGATGCAGGAGCAATTGCGGGCGCTCGAAGCCGGCGGCGAGCCGCCGCCCGGCATCGGCCGCGACGTGGCATCGCGGCGCAGCTACGTGGCGCTCGTGAAACGGCTGCTGCGGCAGTGGGCCATCCCGCCAGCCCGACAATTCAATCGCGTGCCGTCGAAGGCCCCGGTGACCATCTGCACGGGTCTGCCGGAAATCTGGAAGTACGTGCGCGCGATCACCGAGCGCAACGGCGGCCTCGAGTCACCGCTGCCCGCGGCGGCGCGCTGCGAGGTGATCAACCACACGCCGGCGGGCTATGCATTGCGCCAGCTCGACACCCGAACCACCACCTTGCGCATCGGCGAACTGGTCGCGATCGCGGTAGAGGGCCGGGGCGCACTGCAGGTCGCGATTGTGCGCTGGTTCCGCAACAGCCTGCACGCCAGCGCGCTGGAATTCGGTTGTGAACTGCTGTCCGACGCGCCGGCCTTCGCCAAGGCGACCGCGGAGGGCAGCGCCGGCGGAGGACGCGTGCCGGTGCTGGTCCTGCCGGAACAGCGGGGCCGCGGTGGGGACGCGCTGGCTCAGGTCGTCGTGCCGGCAGACGCCGTTCGGGTCGAGCAGGCGATCACCCTCGAACGCGACGGGGCGACCAGCTTCGCCGTGTTGACCAAGCTGGTCGAGCAAGGCGCAGGATTCGAGGTCTACGACTTCGTCGCGGTCGGCTAGCCCGTTTTGTTTCTCCGCTTCCTGCACCGCGCCGAGCCACGGACACTGTTGCGCCTGGCCAATGGCGTACTGCTGGCGCTGGTGGCGGTGGAACTCCTCTGGGAGCTCTGGCTGGCGCCTCTGCGCCCCGGCGGCTCATGGCTGGCGCTCAAGGCAGTGCCCCTGGCGCTCCTCGGGCCAGGACTGGTCCGCGGCTCGGCGCGCGCCCGCAATCTCGCAGCCTTGCTGCTGCTGGTCTATTTCACCGAAGGCATCGTGCGTGCCGTGTCCGAGTCCGGCCGGAGCGCCTCGATTGCCGCAGTCGCGGCGGCGCTCGCGGTCGTCGCCTTCGTCGCGCTCTTTCTTACCGATCGCGCCGAACGCCGCCGCATGGCCTCGTAGCCTCGCGCGCCGGCGATGGTCGCGGGGCTACCGGCCGGGGCTGCGCGGGGCGTTCGCGGCGAGGCCCTTCGGCAGCGGAAACACGACGTGCTCGGTCGCGCCCGCGAGCTCGCGCACCTCGGCTGCCCCGAACGTACGCAGGCGATCGATCACTTCGCGCACCAGCACCTCGGGCGCCGATGCGCCCGCCGTCACGCCGACCCGCCGCGCCCCGGCGACCCAGCTCGCCTCGAGTTGATCAGCCCGGTCGACCATGTACGCCGGCGTGCCGCGCTTGGCGGCCACTTCGCGCAGCCGGTTGGAATTGGAGCTGTTCGGGCTGCCGACCACGATCACCACGTCGACCTCGCGGGCGATGATCTTCACCGCATCCTGGCGGTTCTGGGTGGCATAGCAGATATCGTCCTTCTTTGGGCCGACGATGTTCGGAAAGCGCCGCTTCAGGGCGTCGACCACCGCCGCTGCGTCGTCGACCGACAGCGTCGTCTGGGTGACATAGGCGAGGTTGTCGGGATCGGCGACGACCAGTCCATCGACGTCCTTGGCCGATTCGACGAGGTGGATGCGCCCCTGCACCTGGCCCATCGTGCCCTCGACCTCGGGATGGCCCGCGTGGCCGATCATCACGATCTCGCGACCATGGTCGTGCATCTTGACGATCTCGACGTGCACCTTGGTCACCAGCGGGCAGGTCGCGTCGAACACCCGCAGGCCCCGCGCCTCGGCCTCGCTGCGCACCGCCTTGGCAACGCCGTGGGCGGAGAACACGACGGTGCCACCGGCCGGGACCTGGTCGAGCTCCTCGACAAAGACCGCGCCCTTGGCCTTGAGATCCTCGACCACGAACTTGTTATGCACGACCTCGTGGCGCACGTAGATCGGCGCGCCGAACTGGGCAAGCGCCTCCTCGACGATCGCGATGGCACGGTCCACGCCGGCGCAGAAGCCGCGCGGATTCGCAAGCAATACGTCCATCAGGGTCTCCTCATGAAGTGCCGGCCTCGCGCACCGTGCTCCGCCGCTGGCGGAAGCTGTCGAAGATGAGCAGTGCCGCGCCGACCGTGATGGCGCTGTCAGCGACGTTGAAGGCAGGGTAGTACCAATCGCGGTAGTGGAACAGCAGAAAATCCACCACCGCGCCGATCGCGAGCCGGTCCCACAGGTTGCCGAGCGCACCGCCGAGAATGAGCGCGAGCCCGAGGCAGTACCAGCGGTTGCCACCACGGCGCAGCAGCCACGTGATGATTCCCGTCGCGGCGATGGCGATGCCGGCGAACATCCAGCGTTGCCAGCCGCCCGCGCCGGCGAGAAAGCTGAATGCCGCACCGGTGTTGAACGACAGCACCAGGCTGAAGAACGCCGTGATCACCTTGAACTCGCCGGGCTGGAACGTCGCGAGGACCAGCGCCTTGGTGAGCTGGTCGGCGATCACCACGGCGACACTCACCCCCAGCCACGCCAGCCATCGGCCGGCCCGCCCGGCATGCACCGTCCGCTCCGCGGCGCTAGGCATGCGCACGCACCTCGCCCTGGCCGAACAGGTTGACAAGGCAGCGACCACATAATCCGGGATGCGCCGGGTCGGTGCCGACGTCGCCACGGTAATGCCAGCACCGCTCGCACTTCGCCTGGCTGCTCGGAACCACCCGGATCGCCAGGGACTCGCCCCGCTGCACGGTCGCCGCGGACGTGATGAACACGAAGCGCAGGTCCTCGCCGAGGCTCGCGAGCGCGTCGTGATCGGCCGGTGGCGCCGTGACCGTCACCTCGGCCTGCAGGGGCGAGCCGATCGCGCCACTGGCGCGCACCGTCTCCAATTCCTTCAGCACCGCCGCCCGCACCGCCAGGATCCGTTCCCACCTGGCGAGCAATACGGCCTCGTTGGCTACCGGCGGCAGGGCGTCGAGCCAGGTATGGCAGAAGATCGATGGATCCTGCGGATGCAACAGTCGCCAGGCTTCCTCGGCGGTGAACGAGAGCACCGGGGCCATCAGCTTCAGGAGCACGTCGGCGATGTACGCCAGCGCAGTCTGCGCCGAGCGCCGGCCGTGACTGCCGGCGGCGGTCGTGTACAGCCGGTCCTTGAGCACGTCGAGATAGAAGCCGCCGAGATCCTCCGAGCAGTAACCCTGCAGGCGCTGCACCAGGAGATGGAATTCGAAGCGATCGTAGTCGCCGCGCACCTGCTCGCTCATCCGCCGGGCGGCGGCAATCGCATAGCGATCGACCTCGACCAAGGCGTCGATGGGCACCCCGTCGCGGGAAGCATCGAAATCGGCGGTGTTGGCCAGCAGGAAGCGCAGGGTATTGCGGATGCGGCGGTAGCCATCGACGACCCGCTTCAGGATCTCGTCGGAGATGAGCAGGTCGCCCGAGTAATCGGTCGAGGCCACCCACAGCCGCAGGACCTCGGCGCCCAGCGACCCGGCGATCTTCTGAGGGGCGATGACATTGCCGCGCGACTTCGACATCTTGCGACCCTCGCCGTCGAGCGCGAAACCGTGGGTGAGGAGCGCCTTGTACGGCGGCACGCCGTTCTGCATGCACGAGACGAGCAGCGACGAATGGAACCAGCCGCGATGCTGGTCGCTGCCCTCCAGATACAGGTCGGCGGGAAAGCCGGTCTGTTGCGGATGCGATCCGGCATGCGTCGCGCGTCCATCCGGTCCGCCGAGAACGGTCTGATGGGTCGAGCCCGAATCGAACCACACGTCGAGGGTGTCGCGGATCTTGTCGTAGTGCGCGACGTCCGCGCCGATGAGACTCGCCGGATCGAGCGTCTGCCACGCCTCGATGCCGCCCTGCTCCACGCGCTTCGCGACCTCTTCCAGGATATCCAGCGTCCGCGGATGCAGCGCGCCGGTTTCCTTGTGCACGAAGAACGGCATTGGCACACCCCACTGCCGCTGCCGCGACAGCGTCCAGTCGGGACGATTGGCGATCATCGCCGCGAGGCGGCCTTTGCCCCACGCCGGGTAGAAGCGGGTCGACTCGATCCCGGCCAACGCCAGGCTGCGCAAGGTCTGTGGCGGACGGCGCCCTCGCCAACCTTCCACCTCGTCCATCGCCGCGAACCACTGGGTCGTGGCGCGATAGATGATCGGGGTCTTGTGCCGCCAGCAGTGCATGTAGCTGTGGACGAACTTCGCCTTGTGCAGCAGCGCGCCGACCTCCTCGAGCTTGGCGACGATGGCCGGGTTTGCCGCCCAGATCTTCTCGCCCCCGAAGAACGGCAGGGATGCCGCGTACCGGCCGTCGCCCTGCACCGGGCTCAGCATTTCGTCGTCACGCATGCCATAGCGCCGGCACGACAGAAAGTCGTCGATGCCATACGCTGGCGAGCTGTGCACGATGCCGGTGCCCTGGTCGAGCGTGACATAATCGCCGAGGAACACCGGCGAGGCCCGGTCGTAGAACGGATGCCGGAACCGGATGCGCTCCAGCGCCTGGCCCTTGGCGGTGGCCACCACCGCGCCGGTTGTGTGATAGCGCGTCAGGCACGCGTCGACGAGGTCCTTGGCGAGGACCAGATGGCCGCGTGGCGTGGCGACGAGTGCGTAGTCGAATTCCGGGTGCAGGTTCAACGCCTGGTTCGCCGGGAGCGTCCAGGGCGTGGTGGTCCAGATCACCGCCAGCGCCGGACCGTCCGGCAATGCCGCCAGGCCGAACGCACTGGCGAGCTTGGTGCGATCCGCCGGATCGATCGCGAACGCGACATCGACCGCCGTGTCCTCGCGGTCCTCGTACTCGACCTCGGCCTCGGCCAGCGCACTGCCGCAGTCGAAGCACCAGTTGACCGGTTTCAGGCCGCGGTAGATGAAGCCCTTGTCGAGGATGCGTCCCAGGGTGCGGATCTCGTCGGCTTCGTTGCGATAGTCCATGGTGCGATACGGACGATCCCACTCGCCCAGCACCCCGAGGCGCTTGAAGCCGACCTTCTGGATTTCGATCTGCTGCGCCGCGTAAGCGCGCGCGAGGCGCTGCGTCTCCTCGACCGGAATGTGCTTGCCGTGGGTCTTCTCGATCTGCACCTCGATGGGCATGCCGTGGCAGTCCCATCCCGGAACGTAAGGCGCATCGAATCCCGCCAGGGTCTTGCTCTTGACCACCACGTCCTTGAGGATCTTGTTGACGGCGTGACCGAGGTGGATGTCGGCATTGGCGTAGGGCGGACCGTCGTGCAGCACGTAGCGCGGTCGTCCCGCGCAGGTCGCGCGAATGGCGGCGTAGACCTTGCGTGTCTCCCACTCCTCCACCCACGCAGGCTCGCGCCGGGCGAGATCGCCGCGCATCGGGAACGGGGTGTCCGGCAGGTTCAGCGTGGACTTGTAATCAGGCTTGTCGGTGGACATTCAGGTTTCAGGGTCGATGTTCAGTTGACGGGTACGTTGTCAGTGGACGGTACATTTGCCAGTGGACGGTACATTTGTCAGTGGGCGGTAAGTGGTCATTGGGCGGTACGTTGCCAGTGCAGAGTACGTTTGACGGCACAGGTACGTTGGACGGTGAACCGGTGCATGAACACCACATGCAATGCGCGCGGCCGGTGGCGTGACCGTCGCAAGTTGGCACACGTGATCGTGTTCATCGTACCGATCCCGCCTGGGCCCGACATGAACGGGCCGTGGCGACTCCATCGCCCTCTCCCGCCGGCGCCCGCCGCGCCGCAGTCTGTCGCTGGGACGTCGTCTTCCACGCACCATGCGCGGTGGTGCCGGTTGGCACGCTCCAGCCGAGTCCTGCGGGTTGGAAACGGCAACGGCAACCGGAAAATGGCAACTGATCAACGCTCTCCGGCGAAGAAGGCACGCGCCTGCTCGACGTCGGTGCCGATCTGCCGGCGCAGCGTGTCGAGGTCAGGGTAATGGCTTTCGTCGCGCAACTTGTGCAGGAAATCGACCGCGAGCCTGCGGCCATAGATGGCGTCGTGGAAATCGAACACGTAGACCTCGAGCAGCGGCACGCCCTGCGCCTCGACCGTAGGCCGCACGCCGAGGCTTGCGACACCGAGCCGCGGGGTCCCGCCGAGGCCATGCACCTGCACGGCGAAGATCCCGGACAGCGGCGGCGCGCGGCGCAACGGCAGGTTGGCGGTCGGAAAGCCGAGGCTGCGTCCGAGCTTGGCGCCGTGCGCCACCCGGCCCGCCATGCGGTAAGGTCGCCCCAGCAGGGCGGTGGCGCGGGTCATGTCGCCCCGCGCGAGTGCCGCGCGCACGGCTGTCGAGGAGACCCGTTCGCCGCCGACCGTTACCGGGCGCAACGCCTCGACACTGAACGTCCTGGCGGCCGCGCGCAAGCTGGCCACGTCACCCGCCCGGCCCTTGCCGAAGCGGAAATCGGGGCCGACAAGCAGCCACCGAACCCCCAGTCGCTCGACGAGCACATGCTCGATGAAGCTCCCGGGCGAGAGTCCCGCGAGAGCGGCCCCGAAGCGCGCGACGTAGGTGCGGGCGACGCCGTGGTCACGGAAGGCCTCCAGCTTGTCGCGCACCGTCGACAACCGCGGCGGTGCCGACGCGGGCGCGAAGAATTCCCGCGGGTGGGGATCGAAGGTCATCACCGCCGGGGCCAATCCGAGGTCGCCTGCCGCCTCGGACAGGCGGGCAAGCATCGCCTGGTGACCGCGGTGCACCCCGTCGAAATTGCCGATCGTGAGGGCGATCGGCGCATCGGCAACGGGAGGAAGATCGCGGAAAACGCGCACGGCGGGTGGGCCTCGAGGGCTTTCTTGAGGGGTTGGCAGCGGGACAACCCACTATTTTAGCCGATTCCCCAAGCCGCCTCCCGCGTATCCCGGCGCGCGATGGGCTGCCCGAACCCGCTATCGCCGCCGCGGATACCCCGAGGGGGGAACTGCGACGGCAAATGCGATCCGCGGATGGCGTGGGGCATCGCGGGCATCGTGGGGGGCATCGCCTTGCGGCTACGGCGAAGGATCGGGCGCGGTCTCGGCCGACATGGCGCCGGCGCGAGCGGGTGACCGATCGCTCAAGGCCGCGAGCGTCGGTGCCGGCCCCCGGCCGGCGGCGGTAGCGGGGATTACTTGGCGAGCTTGCCTGGAGTGGGCTTGTAGCCCGCAGCAATCGCGGCGGCGGTGGCGTGGGTTACTTGGCGAGCTTGCCCGGAGTGGGCTTACAGCCCGCGGCAATCGCGGCGGCGGTGGCGGGGGTTACTTGGCGAGCTTGCCCGGAGTGGGCTTGTAGCCCGCGGCAATCGCGGCGGCGCCGCCGGCCAGTGGCAGTGGCCGGCCAGGCTGGGCGCGAATACTGGCGGGTCCCTCGGCGGGCGTCTGCACGATCGCGGCCCGCGACTCCCCCGCGGCAGCCCGACGGATAGCCTGCCACTGGCCGCACCAGTCGTCATCGCGCACCGTCGGCCAGATACCTTCGATGGCGTGGGCCTTGGCGTTCACGGTGTTGAGATGCGGCGCATCGCGGCGGCACAGACCCCACTGCAGGCCGCGCGTATCGGTAGCGCGTGCGCTCTTACGGTCGTAGAACTGGCAGGTCATGCACTGACTCACGGCGTCTCCTGGATGGTGCGGTGACAAGGGGTCCCGGCAGGCGTCCGGCTGGGGTCAGCGATTCGCGCGCGACGCGCTACGGAAGCTCGGGGTTCAATGCGTGACCGGTGCCGGCTCGCGGCGTCGCGCTGCCGGCAGTGGCCGGGCACGCAGCAGCGGTCGACCGAGCGCCTCGACTCGATGCGTCGCTGCGGGCGCATGCGTCACCCGGCGCATCGCAGCCCCGCGCCGCGTCGGGCTTGCCGATCCTCGCCCGACGCCCGGCATGCAACCGCGGCGCCGGTGGTGGGCCGCGCTACGGAATAAAAAGACGGTCGCCGACCGCATCGCTGTTTGCAGGTGTCTACCGGCGACCGTTGACAGCCGCTTCAGGCGGCCAACGCGGCGGGCGCGGAGGTTGCGAGGCCCGCTTGCGCGGCCGCACGCCGCGGCAATCGCAGCGCCTCTCGATCGAGCGCGGCCTTGAGCTCGGCATCGGCCATCGCTGCTTCCTGGGCGAGGCGCGTGTCGTACGCCGTGCGGGAAACCGGATCGGCGAGCGCCTCGTAGGCCGCGTGGATAAGCCGGACCATGCCGGAGAGATCCTGCCCCGCGTCCGTGGTCCCGAAACCGAACCGCTCCATCACCTGCGTATAGGCAGCGTCGATGCGCGAGGGACTGGCCCCGGGGGCGAGATCGAGGTAATCGTAGTGGGTGTAGTTCACCGAGGCTCTCCTGCTTGTTCCGTCATGGGTGCCGGATACTGCTGTTCGCCGTGAATGTTGTGGGCTTCACTCGGGGTTCGGGCCCGACGCGCATTCACGTCTGCGGAACAAAAAGCAGCAAGCATGCCAATGCCTGCAGAGCCCGTGCCGTGGACGTCCGCAATGCCTTGTTTCGCGGAGGGAATGGTGCGGCGTGCAGGCCGCGCGGCGACGCTGGCAGCGACGCTGGTGCGCCGCCACGCGTCGTCGGTCGCCGTCAGATCATGGCAAGCGGCGTCGCGCCGCGCGGTGGTGGAAACGCCGCATCGAGTGCAGCGAGCGTCACCTTGTCCAGTTCAACATCGGTGGCAGCACGATTGGCGCGAAGGTGATCGGCGGCGGTCGATTGCGGAATTGCGATCATGTCGCCCTGCCGGATGAGCCAGGCGAGCGCAACCTGCGCCGGCGTCGCGCCGCATGCGGCGGCGATCGGCGCGAGTGCGCGGTTCTTGACGAGATCGCCTTCGCCAAGCGGCGAGTACGCCATCACCGGAATGCGGTGAGCGCGCAGCCACGGAAGGAGCGACCATTCGATGCTGCGCTCGCCGAGGTGGTAGAGCACCTGGTTCGTCGCGCAGGCATCGCCGCCCGGAAGCGCGACGAGCTCCTCCATGTCGGCAGTGTCGAAATTGGAAACACCCCACCGGCGGATCTTGCCGTCGCGCTGCAGGGATTCAAACGCCGCAACGGTTTCGGCGAGCGGCACGCTCCCGCGCCAGTGCAGCAGATACAGGTCCAGGTGATCGGTCCGCAACCGTTTCAGGCTGCGCTCGCACGCGGCCACCAGCTGGCGGCGACCGGCGTTGTGCGGATAGACCTTCGACACCAGGAACACCGCCTCGCGCCGTCCCGCGATGGCCTTCGCGATGACCTTCTCGGCGCCGCCATCGCCGTACATCTCGGCGGTGTCGACGAGGTGCATGCCGAGATCGAGACCGAGGGCGAGCGCGGCCTGCTCGTGCGCGGCGCGCGACGCGTCGTCGCCCATGTGCCAGGTCCCGAGACCGAGGGCGGAAACGGGCGTGCCGTCGGGCAGCGCGACGGTGGGAATGGCGTGAGGCGCGGTCATTGCGCAAGCATACCGCGCCGGCGCGCCGCGTCGACCGGTGCGCGTACAATCCGCCGGAAGCGTCGTGTTCGCCATGCCTCTCGATACCTCGTCACCTCCGGTCACTGCGGCCGCCGGCTCCGCCAGCGCGCGCGCTGCCTCCCCGGCATCGTCATCGGCAGCGCCTGCTTCGGACTCGATCGCCACATCGGCTGCATCGTCATCG
>JBDTWB010000004.1:0-50274 GCA_040006895.1 Casimicrobiaceae bacterium
GCGCTGATGGTGGTGACCATCTGGAAGGAAGCGGGGTTTTTCATGATCTTCTACCTCGCGGCATTGCAGGCGATGTCGCCGTACTTGGCCGAGGCTGCCGCCATCGAGGGCGCGTCGCGCTGGTACTTCTTCCGCCGGGTCACGTTCCCTTTGCTCATGCCGACGACCCTGTTCGTGCTGGTCAACGCGGTGATCAACGCCTTCCGCCTGGTGGATCACGTGGTGGTGATGACCCGCGGTGGTCCGGACAACGCCACCGAGCTCCTGCTCTACTACATCTACGAGATCGGCTTCCGTTTCTGGGACTCGGCCTACGCGGCGGCGCTGACGGTCGTCCTGCTCGCGATACTCGGTATCGTCGCGCTGCTGCAGTTCTTCCTGCTCGAGCGCCGGGTGCATTACCAGTGAGCCGGGTCCGTGCGCAGTCGCCCCTGGTCCATGGCGTCGAGAGCTTCGCCGCGTGGGTGCTCGGCATTCTCTGGATCCTGCCGCTCGTCTACGCGTTCTGGACGGCCTTCCACCCCAGCGCCTACTCGACTCGGTTCGTGCTCGACGCGCCGCTGACCCTCGCCAATTTCGTGGCGGCGTGGCACGCGGCTCCTTTCGCCCGCTATTTCCTGAATACCGTCTTGCTGGTCACGATGGTGCTCGCGGCGCAGCTGGTGCTGGTGACGCTCGCTGCGTACGCGTTCGCGCGCTTCGAATTCCCCGGAAGAAACGTGCTCTTCGCCCTGGTCCTGGTGCAACTCATGATCATGCCCGACGTGCTCATCGTCGAGAACTACCGGACCATGACCACGCTCGGTCTCAAGGACACCATCCTCGCCATCGGACTGCCTTACATGGCGAGCGCCTTCGGGATCTTCCTCCTGCGCCAGACGTTCAAGACGGTGCCGCGCGAGCTGGACGACGCGGCGCGCATCGAGGGCTGCAACGCGCTGCAGGTGCTGTGGAAGGTCTACGTGCCGCTCGCCCGTCCCGTGTACCTCGCCTACGCGCTGGTCAGCGTCTCCTACCACTGGAACAACTTCCTCTGGCCGCTCATCATCACCAATTCGGTCGAGTCCCGGCCGGTGACGGTCGGGCTGCAGGTTTTTTCGTCGACCGACCAGGGCATCGACTGGTCGATCATCACCGCCGCGACCCTGCTGTCGACCGCGCCGCTGTTGATCGCCTTCCTGCTGTTCCAGCGCCAGTTCGTGGCGTCGTTCATGCGCGCCGGCATCCGCTGATCGTGCACGCTTATCCTGTTCACCCCGCTCATCCAGCGCCGTCGTCCGATCCCAAGCCATGATCCTGATCACCTGGAATACCCAGTGGTGCCGCGGCGTGGATGGTCGCGTCGACCCGGCCCGCATCGTCACCGAGGCCAGGCGCATCGCCGACTTCGACGTGCTGTGCGTGCAGGAGATCGCGGACAACTTTCCCGATCCCCGCCTGCCCGGCGCCACCGACGAGGACCAGTTCGCGGCCCTCGCCGCGCTCCTGCCGGGCTACACCGCGGTGCCCGGGGTGGCGGTGGACCATCCGGCCGAGCACGGCCGACGCCGGCGTTTCGGCAACATGATCCTGTCGCGCCTGCCGGTGACCCAGTCGTTCCGGCATCTGCTGCCTTTCCCGGTCGATCCGGGGGTCAAGGGCATGCCGCGGGTCGCCGTGGAAGCCATCGTCCGGGCGCCGTTCGGCGACCTGCGGGTGATCACCACCCACCTCGAGTACTACTCGTTGCCGCAACGTTCGCGCCAGGTCGACGCATTGCGGGCAATCTATGCCGATGGCTGGGCGCATGCGCGTCGAGGCAGCGTCACCGACACGTCGGGCAATCCGTTCCATTCCTATCCGCGTCCGGAGGCGGCGCTGATCTGCGGCGATTTCAACTTCGAGCCTGATGATCCGCTGCATCCGCGCATGCTCGCCGGGTTCGACGACGCGACCCCGCCGCTCGCCGATGCGTGGCAGGTTGCGCATCCGGGCAAGCCGCACCCCTCGACGTTCAAGATCTACGAAAAGGTCGTGCCGGGTGAACCGGAGCTGCATTGCGATTTCGTGTTCGTCAATCCGCCTCTCGCGGCCCGGCTGGCGAGCGTGGTGGTCGACCAGAAGACCCAGGCGGCCGATCATCAGCCGGTGATCGTCACCCTGCGGTAACGCTGCGGGGGCGCCGGCGGATAGACGTTACCGCCCGGAGCTTCCGACAGGCGCCCCTGCGTGCGTGGCGCCCGGGCCGTGGCCAGCTCGTCGCGGCGCAATCGCCCCAACGTTGGAACCGGGGGTGCGGCTTCTCAATCCGCTCCCGTGGCATCGCCGTGCGACGCGCCGCCGTCCGGCGGTCGCAAGGCACGTGGCCACATCCGCCGATGGCGCGACGGGTGTGGCAGCAACGGCACGTGCGTCCCCTCCTCTACAATGACGGGCCAATGTCCGGCGATTCCCGCATGGCCCCCCTCGATCCTGTCATTCCCCACGCCTTGGACGAGGCGCTCGCGACGATGGCAGGCCTTCGCGCCTCGTCCCGACCCTGCATCCTGTTCGTCGGGCACGGTTGGGGCGGCGGGGTGCGACGTCACATGGACGATCTCGCCGCGCTCGTCCACGAGCACTGCCAGGTGATCCTCGCCGAGCCGGGCCCCGGGGGCACCGTGAGGATTACGGTGGGCGGAGCCGGGGGCCGGATGGCCCTGTACTTCGCCCTTCCGGCAGAAATGACGGACCTCGCGGCGATGCTCGGCGCGGCGGGCGTGTGCCGCATCCATTTCCATCATGTGCATGGCCTGCCGCGGGCGGTGCTCGACCTGCCGGACGCGCTGGGGGTCCCCTACGACTGGACGCTGCACGACTATCATCTGGTCGACCCGCGCCTGGTCGCGGCGGCGACCGGCGCGCCCGCGGAGGCGTTGCCGTGGGACCTTTCTCTGGCCGGATGGCACGAGCTCTTCGGCACCACCCTGCGCCAAGCGGCGCGGGTCATCGCCCCGTCGCATGACGTGGCGCAGCGCATGGACGCAGTCTGGCCCGGACTTAAGGTGGCGGTGTGGCCGCACCCGGAACCACGCCTGGCCGCGCACCCGCCCGTGACGAGGGTCGTCACTCCGGGGCGCATCTCGCCCGACAAGGGCCTGCACGTCATCGCGGCGTGCGCGCTGGATGCACGCGATCGCGAGCTGCCGCTTTTTTTCCGGATCCTGGGATGCACCACGGAGCCGGTGGTGCAGGCACCGGTCGTGCCGCTCACGGTATCGGGCGAGTATCCGGAGTCGGCGCTCACCGCGCTGCTCGCGGCCGAAAAGCCCGACGTGATGCTCCTGCCTTCCCAGGTTCCGGAAACGTTCGGCTACGTGCTGTCGGCCGGGATGCGGGCCGGATTGCCGATCGTCGCTTCGCAGGTCGGTGCATTCGTGGAGCGGCTTGCCGACTATCCACAGGTTCTGCTGCTGCCGCCCAATGCCGCTGCGGCGCAGTGGAACGACGCCCTCCTGCGGGTCGGCGGCGCCGTACGCCGGCCGGTCCCGATCATTGCCGCAGCGCCCGGACTGGATCCGGCCGCCTATCGGGACGACTATCTCGCGCCTCTGCGCGACGTGGTCCCCCGTCGCGGCCCGGAATTCGTCCTCGCAGCCAAGCACGTTGCCCGACCCCGAGACGACGTCGGCTCCGAGTCTCTGCCGCTCGCCACGCTGTACACGGCCGGCGTTGCGTGCGGGCAGGCGGAGTCGCGCGCGGAACTGGAGCGCCGGCTCAATGACATCGCGGCCGAGCGCGCCGTCGGGGAAGAGGAGCAGGCGCAGGCAGCCCGCGAGCAGCGCGCGATCCAGGCGCGGCTCGCTCAGATGGAGCATGTCCTGCGTCTTGCGCGGGCTCGCATCGAGGAATTCGAGCATTCGACCTCGTGGCGGGTCACCACGCCCTTGCGCATGCTCGCGCGGCGTTGGCGACTCGCGCAGGCGCGGTGGCGTACGCTGCACGCCACGGCCCGGCACGTGCCACGACAGGCGGACATTGCGCGCAGCATCCTGCGCAGTCATGGCGCAGCGGCGCTGTGGACCCGCGTGGTGGCCAAGCTTACGGGCAAGCGCCGGTTCCGGCCGCCTCCCGTGCTCCGCTATGTCCAGGAAGAAGCCGCCGGGCCGCTCGTGTTCCCTCCGTTCGGCGGCGCGGGGCCGCGCGTGTCCATCATCATTCCCGCCTTCGGCGACCCGCTCCTGACCTTTACCTGCCTGCGGAGCATTCTCGCCGCCACGCCTGCCGGACGCTTCGAGGTGATCGTCATCGACGATGCGTCACCGGTGCCGCTGCGCGAGGCACTCCCCGATCTGCGTGGCATCACGCTGGAGCGCAATCCCGTCAACGCGGGGTTCATCGCGAGCTGCAACCGTGGCGCCGCCATTGCCCAGGGCGAGGTGCTGCTCTTCCTCAACAACGACACGATCGTGACCCCGGGGTGGCTCCAGGCCATCCTCCACATCTTCGAGACGCGTCCCCAGGCAGGCGTGGTCGGGGTCAAGCTCATCTATCCCGATGGCCGGCTGCAGGAGGCGGGGGGAATCGTCTGGCGCGATGGTTCGGCGTGGAACTGTGGTCGCGACGAGGACCCTGAGCAGCCGGAGCACAACTACGTGCGCGAGGTCGACTATTGCTCGGGCGCCTGCATCGCGGTGCCCGCCGTCGTGTTCCGTGCCGTGGGTGGATTCGACGTTCGCTATGCCCCGGCCTATTACGAGGACACCGACCTGGGCTTCGCCGTGCGCGCGTCGGGTCGCAAGGTGGTGTACCAGCCGCGCGCCGTGGTCGTACATTTCGAAGGCCGCACCTCGGGCACCGACCTCGCCGGGGGCGTCAAGCAACACCAGGTCACCAATCAGCGACGCTTCGCCGAGAAATGGAGCACCGCCCTTGCCGCGCATCGCGCTAACGGCGTCGAGCCCGGCCTGGAGCGCGACCGGTGGGCCCGTCACCGGGTGCTGGTCATCGACGCCTGCATGCTGACCCCGGACCAGGATTCGGGATCGGTGCGGATGCAGGCCATTCTCGAGCTCCTGCTGGAGCTGCATTGCAAGGTGACCTTCGTCGCCGACAGCCTGGAGTACCGCGAACCGTACGTGACCGACCTCCAGCAACGCGGCGTCGAGGTGCTGTTCCATCCCTATGTCAGCGACGTCCCGAGCCTGCTCGCCGAGCGCGGCGGCGAGTTCGACGTAATCATGCTCTCCCGCCACTACATCGCCGCCAAGCACGTCGGTTCGATCCGTACGTTCGCGCCACGCGCGCTGTTGGTGTTCGACACGGTCGACCTGCATTTCCTCCGGTCCGAGCGCCTGGCGGAGCTCGAGGGCAGCGCCATGGCGAAGGCGGCCGCGCGTGCCAAGCGCGACGAGGAACTCGCGTTGATCGCCAAGTCCGATCTCACCCTCGTGGTGAGTCCGATCGAGCACGCCCTGCTGCGCGATCTCGCGCCGCGAGCCGACGTGGCCATCCTGTCCAACATCCACGAGCTGATCGCCGGAGGGCGGCCGTTCGCCGAGCGCGACGGCCTGGTGTTCATCGGCGGCTTCCAGCATCCGCCCAATGCCGATGCGGTGCTCTGGTACGCCCGGGAAGTGCTGCCGCACGTGCGCACCTTGTTGCCGGGCGTGAAGACCACGATCGTCGGCGCCGATGCGCCCGCGAACATCCGTGCGCTCGCCAGCGACGATTTCGTGGTTGCCGGCTACGTTCCCGACATCGCCCCGTACTTCACGCGCAGCCGTGTATCGATCTCACCGCTGCGCTACGGCGCGGGCGTGAAGGGCAAGGTGAACCTGGCGTTGAGCTACGGCCTTCCGGTGGTGGCGACGTCTGCTTCGGTAGAGGGGATGCACCTCACGCCCGGGGAAGACGTGCTGGTCGCCGATACGCCGCTCGCGCTCGCCCAGGCCATTGCGCGCGCCTACGATGACGAACTGTTGTGGCACCGGCTCGCCGAAGGCGGACGTGCCGTCATCCGGCAGCACTTTTCCCGGGACGTGGCACGCGTCGCACTGGCCGCAGTCCTGGCGCGCGTGGAGCGGCGCCGCCGCGTGGAGTCGGCGCCCGTGATCGAGATCAGCGCCGCCTGAAAAGCAGATCCCACACCCCGTGGCCGAGGCCCATGCCGCGGGTCTCGAACTTGGTGCGCGGCCGACTTTCCGGGCGGGTCGCGAAGCCTTGCGCCGTGTTTGCCAGCAGCGGCTCGGCAGCGAGCGTTGCCAGGATCTCGTGGGCGTAATCTTCCCAATCGGTGGCGACGTGCAGCACGCCGCCTTCCTGCAGGCGGGTGACGAGGGCGTGCACGAACGGTGACTTCAGCAAGCGCCGCTTGTGGTGGCGCTTCTTCGGCCACGGGTCGGGGAAGAACACGTGCACCCCGGCCAGCGAGGCCGGGGGGATCATCTGCGCCACGACCTCGACGGCATCGTGCTGGATCACCCGCAGGTTGGCGAGATCGAGCGCTTGTGCCTGGCGGAAGAGGCTCCCCACCCCCGGCCCGTGGACCTCGACGCCCAGGAAATCGATGTTCGGGTGTGCCGCAGCGATGGCCGCGGTCGTCTCCCCCATGCCGCAACCGATCTCGAGCACCACCGGCCCACGTCGGCCGAACACGGCTACGAAATCGACGACTGTCGGGGCGAAGTCCAACCCGAAGCGCACATGCAGGGTTTCCAGAGCCGCGCGCTGCGCAGGCGACATGCGTCCCTGGCGCAGCACGAAGCTCCTGATGCCGCGCGGATGAACGACCCCGTGGCCAGCATCGCGGTCCGCGTCCTCGGCGCCCGCCTCAGGACCCGCCAATTCGCTTCCAGCCGGGGTCGCCGAGCCGTCGCTCGAGCATGTATGGCGGGCCGCCGTTGCCACGGGTGTACTCGATCACGACCGTGTCGGGGGATTTCCATCGTGCCGTGGCGTCGCTCCAGGGCTCGGGCGGCGTCCATGCAGCCTCCTTGCGCACGCCATCGCGGCTGATCCGCCACAGGGCGATCTCGTTGCTGCAACGTTCCGCACAGACGTCGGCCGTCACCAGGCGCTGGCGATCGGGGCTGAGCTTGGGCTCGGCGGGGACCTCCATGGCGCGGCCATTCGCGCGCTGCAGCAGCACGAAGGCAGCATCGTCATCGCGGGTTGCATAGACCACCGCGATGTTCACGGGATCGAGGTAATCCCAGAGTGCGAACGAGCGGGAGCCACTGGTCGACACCGAGTCGGTGAACGATGCGCGGCCGGATGGATAGAGCGTCACGTACAGCACGTCCCCCTCGCGCACGGCGAGGTTGGGCAGGCGGCGCATCTGCACGGCCTCGACCATGCGGCCGCAGTGTGCGAGGCCCTCGGCGCTGCCGCAGGTGCTCGCGAGTTCCTCCACCGTGAGCGGCACGGCGACAGCCGCCGCCGCATGCAGGACGAGCCAGCACGCGGCTGCCACGGCCGCTTGCGTCGGGAACCTCGCGCGGCGCATCAGGTGTGGCCGATGATGCCGGTGGTGGGGGAACTGGGACTCGCCTCGTAGAGCTTGCGCGGCATGCGCCCGGCGAGGAAAGCCTCGCGTCCGGCCTCGACCGCAAGTCGCATCGCCCGCGCCATGCGAACCGGCTCGCGGGCGAGCGCAATGGCAGTGTTCATCAGCACGCCCGAGCAGCCCAGCTCCATGGCGATCGCCGCGTCCGACGCCGTGCCGACGCCGGCGTCCACGAGCACCGGGACCTTGGCCGCATCGATAATGAGCCGCAGATTCCATGGGTTCAGGATGCCCATGCCCGAGCCGATCAGCGAAGCGAGCGGCATGATCGCCACACATCCCATCGCCTCGAGCTCGCGCGCGGCGATCGGGTCGTCCGCGGTATACACCATCACCTCGAAGCCGTCCTTGACCAGCACTTCCGCGGCCTTGAGCGTCTCCCGCATGTTCGGGAAAAGGGTGTGCGGGTCGCCGAGCACCTCGAGCTTTGCAAGCGGGTGCCCATCGAGAAGCTCGCGGGCGAGCCGCAGGGTGCGCACCGCGTCGTCGGCCGTGTAGCAGCCCGCGGTGTTCGGCAGGTAGGTGAATTCCGTCGGGGGCAGGAAGTCGAGCAACGAGGCGGCGTTGCCGTCCTGGCCGATGTTGGTGCGCCGTATGGCGACGGTCACGATCCGGGCACCCGAGGCGACCACGGCAGCGCGCGTCTCGGCAAAATCGCGGTACTTTCCGGTGCCGACGAGTAACCGGGAGTGATAGCTGCGACCTGCGATGACCAGGGGGTCGGCGGGTGCGGTGGCAAGCGGTGTGTGCGGGGCGTTCATCGGTGCATTTTACCCCGCCCCCCGGCCTTCAAGTGGAGGCCGCGGGCCGGGGTCGGTCACCCGCCCCCGACGGCCGCGACGATCTCGAACGCGTCGCCGTCGACGAGCCTCGTCTCTGCGTGGCGGCTCCGGGGCAGGATGTCGCCGTTTCGTTCCACCGCGATGCGCCGCCCCTCGAGGCCGAGGACCGTGATCAGTCCGGCGACGGTCAAGGCGGGCGGCAACTCGCGCGCGGCGCCGTTCACGGTGATGCGGATCATGGCGGGGGCGGTGGGTCGGAGCGGTAGCGAGCGAGCGCACTGCGTACGAATTCGAGCTGTTTGGCAAATCGCGAGCAGGCGTGGCAGATCGCGAGATGCAGCCGCAGCCGGGCGCGCTCCACAGTCGTCAGCGGCCGGTCCTGCATCTGGGACAGGAGGCGGCTTGCTTCCTTGCAGGTGCCGAGGTGAACGAGCCGATCGAGGAACATGGGTCCTGGACTCCTGTCTCAGCGTGTGGTGCGCGTTGCGCCCGCGAACCAATGCTGTTCGAGGCACATGCGCAGCGCGACCCGGGCGCGATAGAGGATCACCCACAGATTGTTGCTGGTGATGGCGAGTTCCCGGCATATCTCGTCGCTCTCGAGCTCGAGGATTTCCCGCATCAGGAACACCCGTGCGGTCGCCGGTGGCAGTCGATCCAGACAGATCTCCATCACGTCGAAGAACTCACGCTGCTGGAGCGATCCTTCGGGGTCCGACCAGATCGCGGGCGGCGCCGCCCAGGTGCCGTTGGCGCGAAACATCCGGTCGATCGACTCGGCATCGAGTTCCTCGCCATCGGGAGCGAAGGCCGCGAGCGGAACGGCGTCGCGCTGCCGCCGGCGGATCGCGTCCACGATCTTGTGCTTGAGGATGCCGGTGAGCCACGTGCGCAGCGTCGACTTGCCCGAAAATCCGCTGCCGCCGAGCGCCGCGAGCATCGTCTCCTGGACGACATCCTCGGCTGCCTCGATATCGCGCAGTTGCAACTTCGCCACGCGCAGCAGATAGCTGCGGTGCTGCTCGAGGTCCGCGGCAAGGCCTCCGACATGCTTCGTCGGCGCGGAAGGTGCGGAGGGCATCACGTGGGGTGGCAGCTCATCACGTCGCGATGGGCGCCGGCAACCGGCCTACGCGAATGCGAGGGATGCGGCCGTGCACGTGCACGGCTCCTCTTCCGATGGCCCCCGTCCAGTTGCCGAGTATCGGCATCCGTCCGAACGGCGGATTCACCGTCGTGCAGGGCGCGCGACGCCGCGGTCCGAGGGGCGATCGGAACCTCATCGGACGCTCTCACTGACATGACTTTCGCCGGCACGTTCGGCACGTCCATCGCGCGGCACGACTTCACGCGCTGCAGCACATGGTGACATGGTAGTCCTCATCCTACATAAATTCGTGGGCAAAGACGACATACCCTCCTGGAACGCCCCGGCAATCTTCGCACTGGCAGGAGCGAGCACCGGGGGTGGGGGTGTTTGCTCTGAGGTGATCAGTGGGGTCTGGTTGCCGTCCGTGTGTTCTCTCCTGCCACTCTAATCCTAAGCGGTCGGTCTCATCCCGAGGTCAGTTCCGCCCGCCTCAACAGGCCGCGTCCCGCGGCCGCGCAAGGGAGTACATCGTGAAGCACGATCCCGAACAGCGTAAGACGGCAGCGACGGCCGTCGCCGCGATTCCAGGTGGATCGCAACCGATCCGGATCATGGGGTTCGTCGATGGCGACGCGATCCCGCCCGCATGCTATGCCGCCCCGTACCGGCTCGAGCCGGACAAGCATGACGGGCGCGCGTACGATCTGCTGCGCGACGTGATGCAGCGTACGCGCAAGGTCGGACTGGTCTCCGTGGTGATCGAGAAGAAACAGGCCCTGGCTGCGGTCATCCCGATCGGCCGAACGCTCGTGCTCAACGTCCTGCGCTTTGCGACCGGGCTCGTGCCGGGCGCCCGTCGTTCGCTCCCGGTGAACCGGCCGGCGCCCAAGGAACCCGGGGCTAAACCACGCACGCTCGCAATCGTATCCGCCAAGCGAGTGGGGAATGCCGCGGCACCGGAACCGCGCCCCGTCGCCCGCATGGCACCGGCTCGCAAGTCCGGCGAAGTCATCGACCTGGCGGTGCGCCGGTCAGACAAACGGGTCCAGCGCGCGGCCAAGGCGCCGCGCAACCGCGGTGGCGTGGCGACTCTGCATCGGCTCGGCAAGGCCGCCGCCCGCGTACCCGGCCAGCGCCAGCCCGCCTGATTTCCTTACTCGACGAGGGGCGTCGCCGCGACCGCCGGGTCATGGCGGCGCCCCTCTCGCATTCACATTCAAGCCAAGGACCCACCATGCCCACACCCCATTCCGACGAATCCCCCGAAGACGCGTTGGCGCTGCTACGTGCCGACCACGCCAAGGTGCTCGACCTGTTCGACCAGTTCCGATCCATGAAGGACGACTTCGACGAGCATGAGAAGGATGCGTTGGTGGCGCGGATCTGCGGCGAGCTGATCGTGCACACGGCGATCGAGGAGGAAATTTTCTACCCCGAGGTGCGCGCCGTCCTGTCGGCCGACGATTTGTTCGACGAGGCCACGGTCGAGCACGCTTCGGCGAAGGACCTCATCGCCCAACTGGGCGCGATGGAACCCGACGATGATCTTTACGATGCCAAGGTCACCGTCCTTGGGGAATACGTAAGGCATCACGCCGACGAAGAGGAAAGCGAGATATTCCCGATGGTGCGCGAGGCCGACATCGACCTCGATGAACTCGGATCACGCCTCGCCCGGCGCAAGACCCGGTTGATGGACGAGATCGGCTTGGCCGACCTCAACGCCCTGGTGCTGCCGGGGCGTGAAGTCGGGAGGCGCGGAGCAGCTCGCCCCAGTTGAGCGAGCTGCAACCCGGCGATTTGCCGGGAACGAGCACACGCCCCGGGTAGCGGGGCGTCTTCGCTAATGGGGTCAGATTAAATAACCCCTCGCGGACATCTGCGTTAATTCACCTTGCCGCTTGCCTGGACCGCCCCGCCTGCGACATCGGTAAGGCAATCCGACCCCACTACACACGCAGGAAATCGGTAAAGTAATCTGACCCCACTACACACGCACGTAGTGGGAGTCCTGCAGTGTGCAACCCCGCCGAGGATCAGGGCGTCGACAAACGAAACATCGACTGCCAGACGCGGCGCAGCCATGCCGTGCGCCCTTGCCACTGCGCCGGCATGAAGGCGCGGACGTAGGCGACGGAAAGGAAAAATCCCACCACGCTGCAGCCGACGATCAACTTGCCCAGCAGCGGGAAGGGGTACGGTGCGCCCGTCAGCCACAAGCCGAGACCGGCGAGTGCCGAGAGAAAAAAGAACCGTGGAAGCGCGCTCATGGACGATGAGCATGCAACCGTTGCCGGGACGCTGCGATCAGCGGGCCTGCCGAACGATTGTAAGAGCAGGACTACGCGCCCGGCGTGGTCGTTTCCCCGGCCACCGCCGCCGGAAGGACCACCTCGATCGCGGTCCCATTGCCGGGGCTGCTCGTCAGCACCAAGTGACCTCCGAGGGTACGCGCCCGCTCGCGAATCGAAATGAGCCCGTGCGAGCTCGGCTTGTGCTGCTGCGCGACCTCGAGTCCGATGCCATCGTCGGTGACGCTCAGGTGCCATTCGTCTCCATCGCGAATCAAGTCGACCTCGACGCGGCTCGCCTGCGCGTACTTGGCGATATTGGTCAGCGCCTCCTGGACGATGCGGTAGAGAGCGACCGAGTGCTCGGGCGTTGGTTGATCCTCGCCGTCGGGGCAGCTCGCGATGCAGACGCAGCCCGTGCGCTTGGCGAATTCGTCGCATTGCCAGCGCAGCGCTGCCGAGATACCGAGGTTGTCGAGCAGTGTCGGCCGGAGGTCCTCGATGATGCGCCGCTTCACGGCGATCGCGTCATCGAGCGCGGCGCTGATGCGGGCCAGCCGTGGCGCGACCACGGCATCCGCCTTCAGCCGGTCCGAGATGAGCTGCAGGTCTATCTTCGCCGCGGTAAGCGTGCCTCCGAGCTCATCGTGCAGTTCACGCGCGACGCGCTTCTTCTCGTCCTCGCGCACGTGCTCCTGATAACGGGACAGCTCAGTGAGTTGCGCCGTTCGTTCCCGCACCTCGCTCTCCAGCTTGGCGCCACGCTCCTCGAGGACGTTGTGTTCGCGCTGGTGGCGACCGAGCTCGCGCCACAGGAAGATCGCCCCCAAGGTGACGAGCAGCAGGTTGAGCAGCGCTTCCGCAAAGAATCCAAGGCGGATCGCGCGCGTGTGCCGCGCCAGCCCGCCGATGCGGCTACCCTGGACGCGCGCCTCCTCCTCGATCATGCCGTCGAGCGCGGCCCGCAACGTGTCCATCGCCACCTTGCCGCGATGTGTCAGCACGGCGGTCACCGCCTCCTCGATACCGCCACTGCGGCGCGCGTCGATGCCGGTCCCCAGGTCATCGAGCCGTTCGCCGACGAGGCGCCGCACCGTGGCGAGCTGGGTCGCCTGGACAGGCTCGTCGACGACGAGCTCCTGTAGCGCATCAAGGTTGGTGCCGAGCCCGCGTTGTGCTTGGCGATACGGATCGAGATAGGCTTCGTCGCCGGTGACGATGAACCCGCGCTGTCCCGTCTCGGCCTCGAGCAAATCGATTCTCAGGCGATCGATCGCGGTTGCCACGCGCTGCGACTGCACGACGTCACGGGTCGAGCGCTGCAAAGCCTCGTAGCTCGATTCCGCGACCAGGAGCGCCGCAAGGTTGAAAACGGCGGCAAGCCCGAGGACTACAAAACCGAGTTGCGCGGGCAGCCGCTGTTTTGATTCATGAGGACGGTCGTCGGCGATTTTCATGTCTTTCCGTGAAGATCCGGGGCGTAGGACGGATCCTACAAAGTCGGCGGCAAACTGCTACAGCGTTTTCGTCTGGCATCCTACTTCAATGCCAAGGGGGTCCGGCCATGATGCGACCAGTGCCGCGCCGCGCGGCCTTGAACAACTAATTGGGAGCGGACATGGAAGTTCTTCGCTGCAGTGACGACGTATTCGCCCAGGAGCCATTCACCGCGACCGCGAGTGAGCTCTCGCCTGGGGACGGCGTGGTCATCGCCACGTTCCCACGCCCGGCCAGCCGGGGCGTACGTGGTCTGGCCCGTCCGAAAACCGATGTTATCCCAGGCGACGAGTTGTCCGGCATGGTCGGAGACTCGACCGTGATGCATGCGGTGTTCAACCAGATCCGCCTCGTGGCCCGGGCCGACGTCACGGTCATGGTGATCGGCGAGTCCGGCACGGGCAAGGAGCTCGCGGCACGCGCGATCCATGACCTTTCCGACCGGCGCCGTGCGCCGTTCCTCGCTGTCAATTGCGGCGCGATTCCCGCCAACCTGGCCGAGGCCGAGCTGTTCGGGTACGAGAAGGGTTCCTTCACCGGAGCCCAACGCCAGCACATCGGCCACTTCGAGCGGGCCAGCGGTGGCACGCTCTTTCTCGACGAAGTGACGGAGATGCCGCTCGAGCTCCAGGTGAAGTTGCTGCGCGTCCTTGAAACGGGGCGGTTCGTGCGGGTGGGGGGAAGCGAGGAGATCGATGTCGACGTGCGACTCGTGACCGCGACCAATCGTGATCCTTATCAGGCCGTCCGTGACGGGCGACTGCGCGAGGATCTGTTGTATCGCCTTGCGGTGTTCCCGCTCAACCTGCCGGCGCTGCGCGAGCGCGGCGACGACGTGGTCCAACTGGCCGAGCATTTCCTCCAGCGTCTCAACGTCAAGTACTCCGCGAGCAAGCGGTTCAGTTCGACTGCTGTGTCGCAGATGCGCGGCCATCACTGGCCAGGCAACGTCCGCGAGTTGCGCAACTGCGTCGAGCGTAGCTTCATCCTGTCGGACATCGAGATCCAGCTCGAGATCACCCGGCCCGGTCCGGTCACCGGCCCGCGCGTCGGTTCCGACGGCTGTGTGCGTGTCCCGCTGGGCTCGACGGTGGCCGACGCCGAGCGTGAGATGATCCTCGCCACCATCGATCATTGCGGAGGCAACAAGCGCAAGGCCGCAGACGTTCTCGGCATCAGCGTCAAGACGGTGTATAACAAGCTTGCCGAATATGGCATGACCGACGGCTCGCTGCGGCTCGCTGCGGCGAACTGAGGGCGGCGTCGACGGGGGGGCCTTATGAAGCCGGCGGCAAGTCCGTGAACGGGCGTGGTGCCTGGCGGGCTGCTGCCGGTGGTGTGCTGGCCGCATTAAACTGGCAGCTTTGCTGACCAGCGCGTCGGCGCTAGAATCAATTGCGCCGCTGCCATAAACCCGACCGGACCACGTCGTGAACGCTAAACCAAGAATTCTCATCGCGGATGATCACGCCCTGTTTCGTGCAGGCGTGCGATCGCTGCTGGAGGCACAGACGGATTGGGACGTCGGTGGCGAAGCTGCCACGGGCGACGAGGCGCTGAAGCGCATGCGCAACGAGAATTGGGATGCGGTGCTGCTGGATATTTCGCTGCCCGATCGCACCGGCATCGACATCCTCCGGCAGATTCGTCCGCACAAGCCAACCCTCCCGATCCTGATCCTGTCGATGTACCCGGAACAGCAATACGCCGTGAACCTGCTGCGAGCAGGGGCTTCCGGATATCTCACCAAGGACGCGGTGCCGGAACAGGTGATCGTGGCCGTGCGCACGCTGCTCGCAGGGCGAAAGTACATCAGCAACGAAGTGGCCCAGTTGTTGGCGGGCGACGTCGATGGCGATGGCCGCCCGCTGCATTCGTCGCTCTCGGAGCGGGAGTTCCAGATCTTTTGCAAGCTCGCGGCAGGCAAGTCGGTCGGCGATATTGCCGAGGAGCTTCACCTGTCGAACAAGACGGTCAGCACGTACCGGACCCGGGTACTGGAGAAGATGAACCTGTCGAGCAACGCTGATCTCACCTACTACGCGATCAAGAACGGCCTGATCCAGTAGCGGCGAGCACGTGGGCGGAATCGGATCGGAGGCGGAGGGTGACGGCGGCGGCTCGGCCGCTCAACCTCCATTGCGAGTGTACCTCGTCGAGGATTCGATCTCGGTCCGCGAGCGCCTGCTGGATTTCCTGTCCGATCCGGGGGACGTCGACATCGTCGGTCATGCCGAGAGCGAGTCTGCGGCAGTCGCCTATCTCAAGGAGGATCGCGTCGACGTGGCCATCGTCGATCTGAACTTGAAGGCCGGCAGCGGATTCGGAGTGATCTCGGCGTTGCGTGCGCAGTATCCGGCCGCGCCACCCACGATCGTGGTGCTCACGAATTATGCGTTCCCGGAATACGAGGTTGCTTGCCGTGAGCGGGGCGCGGACTTCTTTTTCGACAAGTCCACCCAGTTCGGATCGGTGAAGACGCTTCTGGGCGATCTGCGCACCCAGAAATAGAGGTCTGGTGGCCGATGTATTTTTTTCCGGCGGCCGCGCTTGAACTTACCGCGTGTCGCCGCACGCGGCGTTGCGGCGCGTAACCGAGTCCCTTCTCTACGGCGGCTGACAGCGCCACGCCGGTACGCTGGCATGAAGACTGCTGCACTTGCTGTATATGATGCGGCGGACCTGGGCGCGTGGCCCCTGTCCGGCTGCTTGAGGCGCCACGCATTTCGCACGGCATCGCTTGTTGCGCAGCGACCCGTCGCTGCACAGGTAGTCGCTGTTCGCTACTGTCGTTCCGGCCGCGATCGGGTTGGCCGCGTAGTGCACCCACAACTCACAACGATACGGAGCAGACATCATGGTAACCAACAACATGAACGCGGGAACAATGGCCGACGAAGCTTCGCGGATCGGTGGCGAGGCGTCGCGACTGGCCGACGACGCCATCGACACGCTCGAGTCCACCAAGGACAACCTGATGAGCGAGTTCAGGAACCTGATCGCCGAGGGCGAAAGCTTGCTGCGCGCCACGTCGAACCTGTCCGGCGAGGCGCTGTCGTCGGCTCGCGAGAAATTCCAGGGCCAGCTCGCTACGGCCAAGGCGCGCGCAGCCGACTACACCGCTACGGCGCGCGCCAAGGGTCGCGAAGCCGCAGTCATGGCGGACGACTACGTGCATGACAACCCTTGGGCTGCCATTGGCGTCGCCGCGGGCGTCGGCTTCCTGATCGGGGCGATCATGAGCCGGCGGCCGTGAGCGAAAAACTAGACGCCGCGGTCCGCACGAATCCATCCACCGATCCGGGCCTCCTCGCGCGCGGCCGACGGTTCGTCGGCGCGCTGCTGGAGCATGTTGCGACCCGGGGCGAGCTCCTTGCCGTCGAGCTCGCCGAGGAGAAGGAGCGTCTGATCCATACCCTCGTCGCAGTGAGCGTGCTGCTTGCTGCAGTGGTGATGGTGCTGGTGTTTGCCGGCGTGCTCGCCCTGGTGCTCGCTTGGGACACGTCGCATCGCGACCTGGTGGCTTGGCTCATTCCGATCGTGTTCCTCATCTTGGCGGGTGGGGCGTGGATTTGGTTGAAGAGCCTCCTGAGCAAGAAGGTCGCACTCTTCCGCGACAGTCTCAAGGACCTCAAGCAGGACGCCAAAGAGCTTCGGGCGTGACGACCATGGCGAGCAAGCGGGTCGAAGGAGATCGCAAGGAGCCGTTGCCGGAGCGACGGGCGCGCGTGGAGCGGCAGCTCGCGCGCCAACGCGCCGAGCTCGCGGCCGAGTGGCAGGGCATCGAGCACAGGTTCCATGCGCAGGAGCGCCGGGTCGTCGGCTTTGCGCGCGGCTTTCGCGCCGTGTTGTCGGTCGGGGCCGTCGCGGGCGGGGCCTGGCTGCTTCGACGATTCGGGCCGGGGGCGATCGCGCGCCCGGCACTATTGGGCCTTTCTGGATGGCAGTTCGTGCGCCGGTTCCTGCCCACCCGCAACGCAGGCACTACCCACAGGATCAATGATGGATACGCGGCAACCCGATGGCTCCCCCTCGCCTTCACTCTCGTCAACAGCTTCCGGCGGCGTCGCGCTGAGCGACGTCAAGACCCTGCGCGAGCGCGCGAGAAAGCACATCCAGGAAGGCGCCGTTACGGCCGGTTACGGCGCCAACCGTGAAACGGTCGTCAAGCTCCTGAACGAGGCACTTGCGACCGAGCTCGTTTGCGTGCTGCGTTACAAGCGGCATTACTACATGGCCCAGGGACCGCATTCCGATGCGGCCGCGGCGGAATTCATGGAACACGCCCAGCAGGAGGCGGACCACGCCGACCAGATCGCTGCGCGGATTGTGCAACTCGGCGGGGAGCCTGATTTCTCTCCGGATACGCTCACCTCGCGCAGTCACGCCGAGTACGTGCCTGGCACTGACTTGATGTCGATGATCCGGGAGGATCTCGTCGCCGAGCGGATTGCCATCGATAGCTACCGGGAAATGGCGCTCTTCATCGGCGAGGGAGATCCCACGACACGGCGCATGCTGGAGGAGATCATGGCCGTCGAGGAAGAGCACGCCGACGACTTGGCGAGCCTGCTGGCGGTGGACACCTCCGACAATCGTTCCGGAAGGATTGGCTGACGGGCGGATTTCTCGCGCAGTTAGGCGCGCCGTTCGCCCAACCGCAAAAAAGGCGGCCCGCGGCCGCCCTGTTTGCGAGTGCCTGGCAGCGCCTACATCCGCGACACGCGGCCGCCGTCGACGCGAACCCGGTCGCCCACGCGCAGGTTGAGGTCGTTGGCGCGCTCGACCTGGACCAGGGAGCCCGAATCGGTGCGTACCGTGATGCGATAGCGACTCGCCTCCACGCGGTTCTGCCGCTCGACCTCGTTACCGACCACCGCGCCCCCCACGGCGCCGACGATGGTCGCCGCCGTATTGCCACTGCCGCCGCCGATCTGATGGCCGATCACGCCACCCGCGAGGCCGCCCAGGAGGGCGCCCACGCCGATCGGTCCCGAACCGTCGCCGCGATAGACATCGATGCTCTCGACCACGCCGTACTGCAGACGCGGAGCGACCGTGGTGGCGGGCCGATAGTAGTCGTACGGGGCGCACGCCCCCAGCACCAGCGCCGTGCCCACCAGGGCCGGCGCCAGGAAATCCTTACGGAACGTGAGGCGTTCGGAGATCATTTGGCCTCCCGGGCGGGATACGAGTTCGGCGTCGCGACGGCGTCGCTGCCGCGCGGTGAGCTCGGCGATTCGCGGGGAATGGTCTCGTCCCCGCGCTTGGCGGCGGCGTCCGAGCTGTGGTTGTTCGTCTGGCCCTCGAGTGGCAAAGCGTTGTCACGCTCGGGTTTGGTCAGTGCCGTATAGGCGCCATCGGCCGGACTGCCGGGAGTCTTCATCGCGCTCTCAGCCGGCGGTAAGGATGGATCGGCCGCGGGTGCAGGCGCTGGGTTGGACGTGGTGGCGGACTTGACGGACGCCGGCGTGACGTCGCGTCCTGGCGGAATGGATGCCGTCGTATTGCGCTCCTGCTGGCAGCCCGAAACTCCGATTGCGAGCCCGAAGAGCGCCAGTGCCCCTAGGGTCGTCATGCGTGCTTGCATCATCGTCTCCATTCAGTGATCGTACCGAGTGTGAACCGACGACCGTCGCGGTCCGGGCTGCGCCCCCGGGTTGTTCCCCTCCGCCAGAGTCACCACGGCCAGTCACCCGTATCTCTTCCGGCGGCAAGTGCCAATGCGAATACGCCGCCGGCGCCGAGCCCCAGGAATCCCACCACCACGGCCAGGATCTGACCGACTGGCGTAGAGCCCGCACCGGCAATGATAAGGGCCCCGATTAACGCGAATGCCGTGGCGATGCCGGCAGCCATCCAGACAAATCTCGTTTCCTGCCAGGCGGCTCGGGCTGCGACGGGGGCGCGATTAAAGTGGCGATGGGTGTCCATGGCTTATCTTATCTGCCGCTTTTCGCGACTGACATCGGACGCCCGCTCCTGTTGGTGTAGGGGGGCGCCCACAGACCACCTGAGCGGGGACATCATTCCACGGCGTCGCGCCTTGAGCATTGCATCGGGCGCGTTGCCGTCGAGGGCACGCACCAGAAGGTGGCCGATCCGCCGGCGCCGATCCCCGAAGCCCAGGATGTCTCCGGTCGTATCCCGCTTTCACCGGCCTGCGGGGCACCGCCGAATGCCACTTGCGCCATACGCGGAAGACACTCGCGCCCTTGGGGGCTTCCAAGCGCTACACACGACACTGGCGTCAGCGTACGGTCTCGAGACGGGTCGACACCGCGAGCTCCCAAGCTGATCGCGATGGCGATGGTCGGGAGCGACAGTCCGAGCACGAGCACGTCCAGCAACCGCTCCGGCCGGGTCCAGAACCCGTTCATGACGCGCGCCGCGGGTTTGGAGAGGTGCCGTCCTCGGCGGACGGATTCCAGTCCGCGTGCCGGCGCTCGAAGTCGCTGACCTGCCGTTCGGCTTCGTCCTTCGACACCCCATAAACCTCCTGCACCCGGCCGGCGAGTTGTTCACGCTTGCCGCCAATGACCTCGAGTTGGTCGTCGGTGAGCTTGCCCCACTGCTCCTTGACCTTGCCCTTGAACTGCTTCCAATTCCCCTGGACGCGATCCCAGTTCATAGCGACCCCCTATCGGTAACGTGCGCCCGTGGCGATGCATTGGCCGTGCCACGACGGAAAGCAAAGGCGCGCCGGTACTTCCCTGGGGAGGCGCGGTAGAAGACTGGCAAAAACGACTCGACCCACTCTGGATACTTTGTAACGAGAGGCCTGCTGCCGGCACGGATGGTGCATCGATTGGGGAGATGCATGGCAGCAGCGCCGACCAAACGAGCGCGGGCTAAACCGCCGGCGCAGCCGGCTAGACATGGAGAGCAGGATGATGAAGGGACTTTTGCTGGTGGGCGTGGCAGCGGCCGCAATGAGCCTGGTGCGCTTTTGTCGCAGCGAGATCGCCCAGGAGCGGGCGCGCCGGGAAGCGCGGCACGAAGAGCACAACGCTACGCGGTGGGAAGGCGAGGGGGGCCAGATTGATCCGGCGTACCGGTCGGCCACAGCGGGCTAGCGTAAATTCCGCCCTGCCCGGTGAACATATTGCGCGAGCCGCGAACCAACGCCCTTCGCGTAGGGCGATTCGCGACTCGTCGATGCGTCCTGCGCCGATGGTCGTCGGGACGCGCCGGCGCTAATGTGGCTGGAACAGCAACGGGAGAAGGCGGGCGAGGTGACCGGACCGTGCAGCGGATCTTCTTGTCCTCGATCCCTGTTCGGAGTGCAAACAAGCCCCGGCGACTAACGGGCTTCGACCCAGGAGAGCATCGATGAGCACCGACAAGGAACACGGCGAAGGCAACTACAAGGCCAGTCGCGACTACAACGAGCGCACCAAGCGCTTCGTCGATTCAGGCAAGGTGGAGAGTGCAGCCCACGATGCCGCGCCCGCCAACGAGAAGGAGGCGGCCGAGTTGCGGCAGGCCGAAGCCGTGGGCAAGAGCCACGCGAAGGAAGAGGATCCCGCGCTGCAGAAAGGCAAGCCTCGCCCGGCGGGCAAGACCGGCGGCAACTGACCGGCCCGCCAACGCGTGTGGGCGAGGTCGTCGGCCCGCTTTACAAGTGATTCCATCCATTCTCGCGTTATCCGCCCCAACATCATGAAGTTATTGGTGAATGGCTGCATGGCACGACCCTTGCTGGAGCTTGCCTGCCGTATTCGCGGATCTCTGGAGCTCGCTGGCTCAAGGGGGTGACGCCGCGACGTCCCGCGCGGGTGGTGCGTGGGACCCGGTGCAGGCTTTCCTCGAACGCGCCACAGAGGCGGATGGGAATTGCTATGGACGTTTCGGCTTGGTGGGTGCTGGGATCATTTCTGGCGGGCGGGTACGCCGGGGCGTTACTGGTGGGTCTTATCGCGATGGCGTCACGCGACAGCGGCGGCCCGACGCGTGGGCAAGGCCACAATTCCAAGCGGGGCGGCGATCCGCGTTACAGCCTCTAGGTCGGCGCAGGGGCCTCGTCGGCGCAGGAGCCTCGACGCCATTGCGTCGGTTTGACTTGGACTGGCCAGGCAGTTGTACCCTTTGCGCACGATGCGTACGACGGCGCGCCGCGGATCCCCACCGCGCGTGACCGCGAGTAGCCGTCGGACGGTCAGGACTCCTGAACCATGGCATTTCGGTCGGGTCCTATCGCAACGAACTTCGTGCGCGGCAGCCCCTCGTCCATGCTCCACTCCGACCCCGACCTCTTCGGCACGCCGCGCGAGCCGCTATGGTCGCTGCTGTATCGATATTGGTTCTGGGGGTGGCTCTTCCGTGACGTGAATCTGGGGGACCCCATCCGCCGGCACGCGTCCTGGCGACACAACATCGCAATGCGCGCCTGCCTGCCCACGTATATGGGCCGCTGGTTCACCTGCGCCGCGGCGACCGCGCTGGTCGCGCAGGGCGTGGAGGCGTCGACGGCAACCGCGGTACTGCCGGCCCTTTTCTACACCGGGTCCGTTCTGGGCAGCTTGATTTTCATCGTGGTGGCCACGATCTGGATGTTCCTCGCCCGCGACGGGCAGCACTGAGAGCTGGCATCGTCGCCCCGTGGCTGCGCGACGCGTCGACCCCCGCAGGAGAGAGGACTCTGGAGTACGTCCCTTCGACCTCCGACCGGCGCTCCCGAGTGGACGCGGGCTACGGACATCGGCCCACCCACGAGACACAGGCGGCGGGAGTCGGGACAAGGATGGGGTGCTCGGCCACCATGCCGTTGCCGCGACCGCGCGTCTCGCTATTCGGCTTCGCCGGCCATGCAGGCGAGTTCCTCGGCGACCTCGCGCGCTGCCTTCTGGTAGGACTCCGGTGGGACATCGAGGTGCCGGTAGTAGCCACGGACCATCCGGGTGCCCGCGTAAACTTCTGCGGTGACGCAACAGCCCCCTTCCGGTTCCTGAACCGCCGATGCCTCGATGCGAATACCGTCGCGCTGTACGGTGATCATGTCGCCTCCCACGGATGCTTGTCGGGAAGTTGTAAAGGACCGGCCAGTCCGAAAGAGTAGGCGGGCCTGCGCTTCCTCTGTCAGACGAGGACTACGCCGCCGTTCGTCGGCTGCTTGCGCGCAGGTCGAGGCGGGCGCGAGCCTCACGCTTGCCCATGTGCCGCAGCGCCGCGATACGGATGAGCTGGTCCCGGCGCGGGACCGATACCTGACGCTCCCAGTTGTACACCGATTGCGAGCTGACGCCCAGGAGCCTCGCGCAGTCGGCGGCCGACAGGCCAAGCTTGGCGCGATGGGCTCGAAAGCCCTTGGCCACGAACCGGAGTTTCGCGCCTTCGGTGGCTGGCGCGTTCGCCGGCTTGCGCTGGGCAGCGAACTGCCGCGCCAGATTGCCGACCTGTTGCTCCAGTTCGCGCACTTGGCGCTTCAGTTCCGCAATCCGGCGACGATGGTGGGCCGACGCGCGGTTGACGGGAAGGACCTCGCGTCGTGCTTCCTTGCGAGAGAGTCGGGTGATTTCGGTCTTGAGCACCGTGCCTAGGTTGGGCATGCGTCGTACCCCTGTGTTGTTGTTGTCGAATCGGCGGGCCGCGATGGACTACCGGCCAGGGCCCGAGGAGTATCCGCGATCGATAATCCGGCGGCGCGTACGCAGGATCAAGCGCGAATGAAAATGGCCTGCCGGTACGTCGCGCGCGGCAGGCCATTGCATCGTTGGTGGCGAACCAGGGACTCGAACCCCGGACCAAAGGATTATGATTCCTCTGCTCTAACCAGCTGAGCTAGTTCGCCAAGGGGGATCAATTATAGGCGATCCCGTCAAATTTGGTCAAAACGCCCCGGTCGCCGACTTTGCCTTCCCGTTGCCAGCACGCAACCCCGCATCGCGCGCCTGCGTGTCCGCTATGACGGGCCGTGCGGGATTGCGCTCCGTACAGGTTGGGCCCCGGCGGATGCCCCCGGGCGGTGCCCGATGATCGAGTGGCTTCCGCCCGTGCCTTGGCAGGCGCTGGTGCTGGTGCCGTGCATCGTGCTGGTCGCCTATGCCGTCTTCGGCGCAACCGGATTCGGTTCGTCGGTCATCGCTGTCCCGGCGCTCGCGCACTGGTTCCCGCTGACCTTTGCCGTTCCCTTCGTGACAGCGCTGGACTGCGGGGCGACCGCAACGGCTTCCTATCGACAGTGGCGCCACGCGCGCGTCGACGAGCTCAAGAGGGTTCTGCCCGGCGTCCTGCTAGGCATCCTCGCGGGTACGACGCTACTCGTGAACCTTGCCAGGGGACCGGCCCTCTTTGCCCTGGGCGTGTTCGTCATCGCCTATGCGCTCTATCTCCTGTTCGCCCGGAAGGAACGCAAGCCGTTGTCATCGGCATGGGCTTTCCCCATCGGGACGATCGGCGGGGTGTTCAGCGTGTTGTTCGGCACCGGCGGGCCGATCTATATCGTCTATCTATCCGCCCGTATCGCCGACAAGGGTGCGCTGCGCGCAACCTCCTCGGTACTCGTGGCCTGCAGCGTGCTGATCCGCGCCGTGGTATTCGTGGTCACCGGACTGATGCTGCAGCAGGGACTTCTCCTCCTCGCCGCGGTGTCGGTGCCGGCCATGTACGTCGGCTATCTGGCCGGTAACCGGCTGCACGACGTATTGTCGCAGGCGGGGGTCATGCGATTGATCGCGGTGCTGCTGCTCGGCAACGGCACGCTGCTCGTCTTCCGGGCGCTGGCCACCAACTGACCGCGCCGCGGGCGTTGCCGCTAGAATCTCGCTCCGCGCGGCCCATCGGAGCGGACGCGGATCAAGCGCAGGGATCATATGGCGACCACGGGGATGACCCTCAACATTTCAGCCGTCGAACGCGAGACGGGCCTGTCGAAGGACGTGCTGCGGATGTGGGAGCGGCGTTACGCTTTCCCCAAGCCCGGGCGCGACGACAACGGCGAGCGCCAATACTCGGTTACCGACGTCGCGAAGCTGCGCGCGATCAAGCGTCTCATGGACGTCGGCATGCGCCCCGGGCGGCTGATCGACCTCTCCCTCGACGACCTCAACGCGCTGGCCGACGCCCGGGTGGAATCGCGTCGCGACACCGCGGCGCCCGCGCTCGAGCGCGACATGATCGCGCTGCTCCAGAATCACGACGTGCTGGCCCTGCAGCGGATGCTCGCCAACATGGTGCTCACGCAAGGTGTGCAGCGGTTCGTGATCGACACCGCGGCCGCCCTCAACCGGGCGATCGGCGACGCGTGGATGCGTGGCGAGCTCCAGGTGTTCGAGGAACACCTCTTCACCGAAGCCATGCAGACGGCACTGCGCACCTCCATCAACGCCTATCCTCGCCACGGCGGTACGCCCCGCGTGCTGCTCACGACGTTTCCCGGCGAGCAGCATGGCCTGGGACTGCTGATGGTCGAGGCCGTGCTCGCCAGCGACGGCGCGTTTTGCATCTCCCTGGGGGTCGAGACGCCGCTCGAGGAAATCCGCCGGGCGGCGCTGGCCCACGATGCCCATCTGGTGGCGCTGTCGTTCTCCGCCGGCTTCCCGGTCCGGCAGGCGAGCGATGGCCTCGCTGTGCTGCGCCGCGAGCTTCCCGCCAAGACCACGCTCTGGGCCGGCGGCGAGATGACCCGGCGGGTGCGCAAGACCCTGCCCGGGGTCGTGCTCATTCCCGAGCTCGCGTCCACGCCGGGTGCCCTGCAGAGTTGGCGCACGCACTGGGCGCAGACCGCGCATTATCTGACCAGCGCCGGGACATAGTCGCGGTGCCGCGGCCGTCCACGAACGTTGGTCGCCGGACGTGATCACCGCGGTCACGCTGGTGCTCGTGATGCTCGGGGGTGCCGGCGCCTGGGCGGCGTGGGTGCACAGCCTTCATCCGGCGCGTGGCGAGATCATCGTGATCGTCGCCGGCGCTATCGTGCTGTACGGCGCGCTCATCGCCTTCGCGACCGCGCTGTGGTTCGTGCTGGCGTGGCGCTATCGTAGTCCCCGACCGCCGGAAGCACGGCTGTCGCTAGCCGCAAGTGCACAGCTTTTTCGCCAGGAGTACCGCACGCTGCTGGGATCCGGGTTGCGGATGGGGTTCGGGTGGTGGTTCATGCGTGAGCCGGCACCCGCGCCGGCGGTGCTGCCGGTGCTGCTCATCCACGGTGTGCTGTGCAACAGCGGCGTCTGGCTTGGAATGCGCAGTGCCCTGCGCCCGCTCGGCCTCCCGATCTACACAATCTCCTACGGTCCGCCGCTGGCCTCCATCGAGACGTTCGCCGAGGCGCTGGCGCAGAAGATCGACGCGATCATGCTCGATACCGGAGCTTGCCGCATTGCGCTCGTCGGGCACAGCATGGGCGGGATCGTCGCGCGCGCCTACATGCGCCGCCATGGCAGCGCCAAGGTCGCGACCCTGATAACCGTGGGAACGCCGCATGCGGGGAGCGTCCTGGCGCGCACCTTCCCCGGAACGTCCCTTGCGCAACTACGTGGAGGCAACGCCTGGCTCGCAGGACTCAACGCGACGCCGCTGCCGGCCGTGCCCATCGTGTCCATCTGGTCATGGCACGACTCCATGGTTGCGCCGCAGCTTTCTGCCCGGTTGCCCGGTGCCGACAACATCGCGGTGATCGGGGTTGGCCACAATGCGCTGCTGCGCGACCCGCAGGTCATTGCGCACGTGACGACCGCGCTGCGCAACGCCGCCGCGACCGGCACCACCGTCCGTGCCCGCACCGCCGATGCCGCGCCGGCCCGTTCGCGGTCGCGCTAGACTGAAAACCGCCCCCCGCCGACAGCCCAGCACTCCCCCGCCCAGCGTGTCGTCGCACGATTCCGCCCAGGCTTTCCTGCAGGAGAACCTCGCCCGCACGGCGGGGCTTCATGCTGCTCGCCGCGCCGACCCGACGCTTGCCGCGTCCCTGCACCGCCTTGCCCGCTGGCAGGCCGTGCGTCTGCGCCAGACCTATCCGGACCTCGCCGGCGAGCCGCGCTATGCGGCAGCAATCCGATTCTTCGAAAACGATCTCTACGGCGGCGGCGATTTCGAGGATCGCGACAGCGACCTCGCCCGCGTGGTCCCGGTCATGTCGCGCATGCTGCCGGACAAGGTCATCTTCACGGTCGCGCAGGCCGTCGAGCTCAACGTCCTGTCCCATGAGCTCGATGCGCACCTCCTGGAGTGCCTGCCGGATCCCGGCGCGCCCTTCGATGTCGCGAGCTACTGCAGCGCCTATCGCGCCATGGCTCGCAGGGACGAGCGCGTGCGACAGATCGGACTCATCGGGGCCGTCGGCGCTGCCCTCGACTCACACGTCAGAAAGCCCCTCGTGCGCACGGCTCTGGCGATGATGCGCCGGCCCGCGCACCTGGCGGGCTTCGGTGCACTCCACGATTTCCTCGAGCGGGGGTTTCGGGCGTTCCGCGACATGCATGGTGCCCAGGCGTTCCTGGCCATCGTCACGAGCCGCGAGGCGGCACTGATGGACCGCATCTTCGCCGGCGATGCGGCCCCGTTCACGGATCCGATGACTGCACGTCCGGCCTAGCCGGCGGGCACGAAGCGGCCAGCAACCGCAGCCCGCGCCGGTTGGGCGAGCAAAGCCCCGTGGGCGGACGTGGCGGCATACTCGGTGGGGCAGACGTTGCAGAGACAATGACCTGTCGTTCCCCGGCGCGGCGCGCGGCGATCGCAGACAGCACGCCGCCACAGCTTGGACCGTCAGCCGGGCGCGGTCGGTCCAGCGAAGCGGCGGTCGAACTCCCGGTGCACCTCGCGTTCGATCGCGGACTTGAGCGCCGACAGCACGAAGCCCAGGCGGCAGTCGAGACGCACCTCGCCGGGTGCGACGCACAACTCGCCGGACAGGCCGGCGCGCTCGAACATGATGCGTTCGCCTTCCCACCGATAGGCGAGATCGAAGCGCGCGCGTAGGTCCCGGGCGACCTCTTCGGCGGCTACCCTGGCCTCTGCTGGCGAGAGGTCGTGGCGCTTGACGATGTTGAGATGGGCCATACGCATCGAGTATAGCGACGCCCCTCGCACTGAGCGGCAGGCCCGTGCGCATCCGACAGTTTTGACACCATGGCGGACGCGGTCGTATGATTCAAACGTACGTTTAATCCTCGTTGATAGGCAGTAACGAAGCGCCCGCGAATCGAAGTGCGTCATCCGGCCGATCCTGACGGTCTCGATGGATGCGAGGTATCCAGAGGGGTAGCCATGAGCCGGTCGATGGTGGTTGCGGGCACGACGCGAATCCACCCCGGAAATGTTCAGCAGGCTGCCAAGTGAGCGCTAACATCTCGCAAAATCAACAACCTGCGGCCATCCTGCCGCTCCGCAGTCCGATCGTCACCAAGGAGCGCATCCTCGATGCCGCAGAGGCGCTGTTCATGGAGCAGGGCTTCGAGGCAACATCGCTACGTCAGCTCACCGCCGCGGCAGGGGTCAACCTGGCCGCGGTGAACTACCACTTCGGCGGCAAGGAGGTCCTGTTCGAGGCAGTGCTGCGGCGACGGCTGGATCCGATGAACGACGAGCGCGTGCGGCTGCTGGCGACGTTCGAGCGGGAGGCTGCGCCCGATGCGGTTTCGTGCGAAAGGATCCTGGCGGCGCTATTCGTGCCGGCGCTCCGGTTGGCCCGCGACCCGGCACGCGGCGGCAGCGATTTCCTGCGCCTCCTCGGCCGCGCGTACGCCGATCCCGCGCCGTTCATCCGCCAGTTGCTGTCCGCGCAGTACGCGGCGATGATCGGGTGTTTCAAGGCGGCGTTCGCCCGCGCGCTTCCCGCGCTCGCGCCTCGCGAGTTGTCGTGGCGCCTGCATTTCATCATGGGGGCCCTTTCCTATACCCTCGCCGGCACCGACGCGCTCAAGATGATCGAGGCCCTGGCGCCCGGCGAGCCGGCCAACGACGAGCTGTTGCTGCGCCGGCTCGCCCCCTTCCTGCTGGCCGGCCTGATCACGCCCTTGCCGGAACTGTCGGAAGTCACCCGCGCACTGGAAGCCGAAAGCGGGGGTGGCGGCTGATGGCTCGCCACCGCACACACCCGGTTCTTCCTCTCGACTGGAGCAGCGCATGCTGACGCTTGTTTGGATCGTCGCGGTACTCGGGGGCTTTCTCGCCCTCGCCTATAGCAATGCCGCCGGGCGCGTGTGGACCGTTGCCGCCGCGGTCGCGCTCATCGCTGCATGGGCCGGCCATGCGTTGCATCCACTGGTGGTGATCGTCCTTTCGCTCGCCCTCGTGATCCTGGCGATCCCGCTCAACATTCCGACCCTGCGGCGCAAGCTCATCAGCGATGGCGTGCTGTCGTCCTTTCGCAAGGTGATGCCGCCGATGTCGGATACCGAGCGCGAGGCCCTCGAGGCGGGCAGCGTGTGGTGGGACGGCGAGCTCTTTTCCGGGCGGCCCGATTGGCGTCGCCTCCTTGCCACCCCGGCTCCGGTGCTGACACCCGCCGAGGCGCGTTTCATCGAGGAGGACGTCACCGCGCTTTGCGATATGGTGACCGACTGGGAAACGACCAACGTGTATCGCGACCTGCCGCCGCAGGTGTGGCAATTCATCAAGGAGCGCGGCTTCCTGGGGATGATCATTCCGCGCGAGTACGGCGGTCTGGGATTTTCCGCGTATGCGCATTCCCAGGTCATCACCAAGCTCTCGACCCGCTCGGGCACCGTCGCGGTGACCGTGATGGTGCCGAACTCGCTGGGGCCAGGCGAGCTGCTCCTGCACTACGGCACCGATGCGCAGAAGGACTATTACCTCCCGCGCCTTGCCAAGGGCGTGGAAATCCCCTGCTTCGCCCTGACCAATCCCACCGCCGGCTCCGATGCCGCGGCAATTCCCGACACCGGCATCGTGTGCTGGGGCGAGCACGCCGGCGCGCGCGTACTGGGCCTGTCGGTCACCTGGGACAAGCGCTACATTACCCTCGGCCCGGTCGCGACACTGCTCGGGCTCGCCTTCCGTGCCTACGATCCCGATCAACTCGTCGGCACCACCGAGGACCTCGGCATCACCTGCGCACTCATCCCGACGACCCATCCTGGCGTCGAGATCGGCCGGCGGCACATGCCGCTCAATTGCGTCTTTCAGAACGGCCCCAATCACGGGAAGGACGTGTTCATTCCCATGGACTGGGTGATCGGTGGCCAGCCGATGCTCGGCAAGGGCTGGCGCATGCTGATGGAATGCCTCGCGGCCGGGCGTGGTGTCTCCCTGCCGTCGTCGAATACCGGCATGGCCAAGCTCGCGGTGCGCGCGACCGGCGCCTACGCGCGGGTGCGAACCCAGTTCAAGACGCCGATCGGCCGATTCGAGGGCGTCGAGGAGCCGCTGGCGCGCATGGGCGGCAGCCTCTACCTGATGGACGCGACGCGGGTGCTGACCGCCGCAGCCATCGATCTCGGCGAGAAGCCGGGGGTGCCCTCGGCCATCGCCAAGCTGCATCTCACCGAGCGTGGCCGGCAGGTCATCAACGACGCGATGGACATCGCCGGTGGCAAGGGCATCTGCATGGGACCGTCGAACTTCCTCGGCGCCGCCTACATGCAGATGCCGGTCTCGATCACGGTCGAGGGTGCGAACATCCTGACCCGCAGCCTGATCATCTTCGGCCAGGGGGCGATCCGCTGCCACCCTTACGTACTGAAGGAACTGCAGGCCACGCAGGACGCCGACTCCGAGCGCGCATCCATCGCGTTCGATGCCGCCTTCTTCGGCCACGTGCGCTTCACCCTCGCCAACATGGCGCGGACGTTCATCATGGGCTGCACGGGCTCGCATTTCGTCGGGGTCGATGCCGATGTCGCGCCCGAGACGCGCCGCTACTACCAGCAGCTCACCCGCTTCTCGGCCGCGCTCGCCTTCCTGGCCGACGTCTCGATGGGCTCGCTCGGGGGCGCCCTGAAGCGCAAGGAGAAGCTGTCGGCCCGGCTCGGCGACGTCCTGTCGATGCTCTACCTCTGCTCGGCGACACTCGTCCGGTACGAGCGCGAGGGCCGGCAGGCCGCCGATGCCCCGCTCATGCATTGGGCGATGTGGGACGCGATGTTCAAGGCCCAGAGTGCACTCGAGGGCATCATCTCCAACTTCCCCTTGCGCATCGTCGCCGCGGTGGTGCGCGGCCTGATGTTCCCCCTCGGCCGGCCCTATGTCGTGCCGTCCGACCATCTCGGGCACCAGGTGGCACGCCTGCTCATCGATCCTTCGGCGACCCGCGACCGGCTGACCGATGGCATGCACATCCCGGTCGACCCTGCCGATCCGGTGGCGCTGCTCGAGCGGGCGCTCGGCGCGACGATCGCGGCCGAACCCATCGAGGCGCGGATCCGCGCAGCACTCAAGGCCGGGCGACTGGACGCACCGTTGCTCGGCGCCAGCGACCCCGACGACCTGGCGAGGCGCGCGCACGCGTCGGGGCTCATCGACGCAGCCGAGCTCGACCTGGTGCGAGCGGCGCGCAAGCTCGTGGCGGCAGTGATCCGGGTGGACGATTTCCCGCCGGATCTCGTCGCCACGGCGCGGGCGGCGCCGCCCGCGCCGGCCGCACCGAATGCCACGGACGCCGTCGGTGCCAGCCTTCCGCGCAAGGTGGCTGCCTGATTCCGCAGCCACATTCCGCCCGTTCCCCTACCGCCCGCTCCTGACTCCCGGACCGATCATGGCCGAACCTGATCCGATCTACATCGTCGACGGGGCGCGGACGCCGTTCCTCAAGGCGCGCAACCGGCCGGGTCCCTTCGCTGCGGCGGACCTCGCCACGGCAGCCGGCCGCGCGGTGCTGGTGCGCCAGCCGTTCGCCCCGACCGCACTCGACGAGGTCATCCTCGGCTGCGCCGCGCCGTCGCCCGACGAGGTCAACATCGGCCGCGTAGTCGCGCTGCGCATGGGTTGCGGACAGAAAGTGCCGGGATGGACGGTGATGCGCAATTGCGCGTCGGGCATGCAGGCGATCGACTCCGCGATCAGCAACATCCGCGGGGGGCGATCGCACCTGGTGCTCGCCGGCGGCGTCGACGCGCTGTCGCGCGCGCCCTTGCTGTTCTCCGACGCGATGGTGCTGTGGCTGGCCAACTGGTACGCCGCCAAATCGGCAGGCCAGCGCGCGGCGACGCTGGGCCGGTTCCGGCTGCGCTACCTCGCCCCGGTCATCGGTCTCATGAAGGGTCTCACCGATCCCACCGTCGGCCTGCTGATGGGCCAGACGGCCGAGAACCTCGCGTTCCGCTTCGGTATCACCCGTGCGGCGATGGACGCGTATGCGGCGCAAAGTCACGCCCGCGTCTTGCGCGCCCAGCGCGACGGCGCCTTCACCGACGAGCTGGTGCCGCTGTTCGCACCCGACGGTACGGTCTACACCGAGGACGATGGCGTGCGGGAGGACTCCACGCCGGCGAACCTCGCCAAGCTGCGGCCGTTCTTCGATCGCACCTGGGGCAACGTCACCGCCGGCAACAGCTCGCAGGTGACCGACGGTGCGGCCTGGGTATTGCTCGCGTCCGAGCGGGCGGTCGCGGAACACGATCTCGCTCCCCTCGCCCGCATTACCGACAGCGAGTGGGCCGGGCTCGATCCCGCCGAGATGGGACTGGGGCCGGTGCATGCGGCGACACCGATCCTGGCGCGCCACGGCTTCGAGCTCGACGACATCGACGCGTGGGAGATCAACGAGGCCTTCGCGGCGCAGGTCATCGCCTGCGGGCGCGCGTGGGCATCGGCCGAATTTTGTCGCACCGAGCTCGGCCTGGAAGGGGCGCTGGGCGACATCGATCCTGCGAAGCTCAATGTCGATGGCGGCGCGATCGCCCTCGGCCACCCGGTGGGGGCATCCGGCGCGCGGATCGTCCTCCACCTCGCCCGCGTGCTCGAGCGCAGCGGCGCCAAGCGTGGCATCGCGTCGATCTGCATCGGTGGCGGACAGGGCGGTGCGATGCTGATCGAGCGGCCATGAGCGCGCGGGCAGACATGCCGGTCGTGCCCGCCGAGGACTCCGCCACGCGGTCGGCGGAGGAGGCGGCGGTCCGCGACCACGACGGCAACGGTACTGGAGGGCTCGTTCACTGGCGACTCGCACGCGCCGATGATGGCGTCGCACGACTGGAACTCGATCGCGCCGAGCGCAGCACGAATACGCTTTCCGCCGCCGTCCTGGAGGAACTCGATGTCGCGCTCGACATTCTCGAGCGCGATCCGCCGGCCGGGCTCATCATCGCGTCCGGCAAGCGCAACGGCTTCATCGCCGGTGCGGACGTGGAGGAGTTCGCCGACATCCGCGCCGAGGCCGACGCCCTGGCGTTCGTACGGCGTGGCTGGGACGTGTTCGCGCGTCTTGCCGAGACTGCCTATCCAACCGTCGCCCTCGTGCGCGGCTTCTGCCTCGGCGGCGGCCTCGAGCTCGCGCTCGCCTGCCGCTACCGCGTCGTGGTCGACGAGCCCGCCACGCGTCTCGGACTTCCCGAGGTCATGCTGGGCATCCTGCCCGGCTGGGGTGGGATCCGGCGCCTGCCGCGACTCACGGGCGCACCCGCGGCACTCGATCTGCTACTCACCGGCAAATCGGTGGACGCGCGCAAGGCCAAGCGACTCGGCATTGCCGACGCCTGCGTGCCGGCGCGGATCATGGAGAACGCGGCCCGCGGCATGCTGCGCACGCGCCCCCGGAGGCGGCGCGTGCCTTTCCCGCTTTCGCTCACCCTCAATCCACTTGTCCGCAGGATCGTGGCGGCGCGGGCGCGGCAGGCGGTCGGGAAGCGCGTGCGCCCTGAGCACTACCCCGCACCCTATGCCATCCTCGACGTGTGGGTCCGCCACGACGGCAACGTGCTCGCCGCGCCCGCGTCCGCACCCTGGTCTATCCCCGGTCTGCTGCGCTCGCCGACCACGGCGAACCTGTTGCGGGTCTTCCGGCTGCAGGAGCGGTTGAAAGCGTTCGGCAAGGACGGCGGTTTCGCCGGTGCCCACGTGCACGTCGTCGGCGCTGGCACGATGGGCGGGGACATTGCGGCGTGGTGTGCACTGCGCGGCCTTGTAGTCACGCTCCAGGATCAGGACGCGCAGCGGCTCGCACCGGCCATGAAGCGGGCGGCGTCGCTCTTCCGGCAGCGACTCAAGGACCCACGCCGCGTGCGCGACGCGCTCGACCGGCTGGTTCCGGACGTCGGCGGTGCGGGCATCCGCCGCGCCGACATCGTGATCGAGGCGATCTTCGAGGATCTCGAGGCCAAGCGGACGCTCTTCGCGCGGCTGGAGCACGAGGCGCGTCCCGATGCGATCCTGGCGACCAACACGTCGTCGATCCCGCTGGAATCGATTGCCGCGCCACTGCGCGACCCGGGCCGGTTGGTCGGCGTGCATTTCTTCAATCCAGTGGCGAGCATGCTCCTGGTCGAGGTCGTCGCCGGCGCCGATACGCATCCCGCGACCGCTGCTCGCGCCGCGGCGTTCGTGCGGGCCATCGACAGGCTGCCCCTGCCGGTCGCGAGCGCGCCTGGCTTCCTGGTGAACCGGGTGCTGGCACCTTATCTGCTCACGGCGATGCGCTGTGTCGACGAGGGTATCGCACCCGAGGTCGTCGATGCGGCGGCGTTGCGCTTCGGGATGCCAATGGGGCCGATCGAGCTCGCCGACACCGTCGGCCTCGACATCTGCATGGCCGTGGGCACCCTGCTGCGCCCGACCGAGTCGCCGCCGCAGGCGCTGGTCTCGCGGGTGGCGGCCGGCAAGCTCGGCAAGAAGACCCAGGCCGGCTTCTACGACTGGTCGAGCGGCCGACCCGCCAAGCAGGTCGCGGCGACACCGCCGGCCGGACTCGAGGATCGGCTGATCCTGCCCTTCGTCGCGGCGGCCAAGTCGGCGCTTGCCGATGCCATCGTGGCCGACGCGGATCTCGTCGATGCCGGCTCGATCTTCGGCACCGGCTTCGCGCCGTTTCGGGGGGGGCCGCTGCACTACGCGCACGAGCAGGGCGTTGCCTCGGCTCGTCTGGCCGGGGCATAGCGCGGCTGGGGCAAGACAGGCAAGGCAGGAGGCGGTACCGCGGCCGTCCGCGGGAAGGCTCGGGACGGGGGCGGGGTGTAGCATGCCCGCCGATAGCCCGCGTTGTTCCGGCAGCGGATCGGCGGCGGCGCCGTAGGACACACACGTGGTCGGAGGGGACACCGTGGACAAGGTCTGGCTGAAGCACTACCCGCCCGGCGTTCCGGCGGAAATCGATGTCACCGAGTACGCCTCGGTGCGCGACGTGTTCGACCAGGCCGTGGCGATGTTCGCGGAGCGACCCGCGTTCACCTGCATGGGCAAGACGATCACGTTCGGCGAGCTCGATGGGCTGTCCCGGGCCTTCGCCGCCTACCTGCAGACCATCGGCTGCGTCAAAGGCAGCCGCGTGGCGTTGATGATGCCGAACATCCTGCAGTACCCCGTGTGCCTCTTCGGGGTGCTGCGCGCCGGCTGCACGGTGGTCAACGTCAATCCGCTGTACACCGCGCGCGAGCTGGAGTACCAGCTCGCCGACTCCGGCGCGGAGATCATCGTCGTGGTCGAGAATTTCGCCGGGACGCTGCAGCAGGTGATCGGTCGCACCCACGTGCGCCAGGCGATCGTCACGACCATCGGCGGCATGCTCGGCGCGAAAGGGCTGCTGGTCGACTTCGTGCTGCGGCACGTGAAGAAGATCATCCCGCCGTGGTCACTGCCCGGTTCCCTGCCGCTCGCCGTAGCGCTCGCCCAGGGCGGCAAGCGCAAGCTCGAGCACGTCGACCTCGGTCACGGCGACATCGCGTTCCTGCAGTACACGGGGGGGACGACCGGCGATGCCAAGGGCGCGATGCTGCTGCATCGGAACATCGTCGCCAACCTGCTGCAGGCGCGGGCCTGGGTGCGGCCGGTGCTGGGCGATGCGCGACACGTAATCATGACGCCGCTGCCGCTCTATCACATCTTCTCGCTCACCGCGAACTGCCTGGTATTCATGTCGCTGGGCGGAGAGAACGTGCTGATCACCAACCCCCGTGACATCCCCGGCTTCGTCAAGGAGCTCGCCCGCAATCACTTCACCGCGATCACCGGGGTCAACACGCTGTACAACGCGCTGCTCAACAATCCGGACTTCGCCAAGGTTGACTTTTCCACGCTGAAGCTTGCGCTCGGCGGTGGCATGGCGGTGCAGGCGGTGGTGGCGGAGCGCTGGAAGCAGGTGACCGGCGTGCCACTGATCGAGGCCTACGGGCTCACCGAGACCTCGCCGGCGGCCACCATCAATCTCCTGGACCTGCCCGCCTTCAACGGCAGCATCGGCCTGCCGGTGCCGTCGACCGAGATCATCCTGCGCGACGACCATGGGCGGACCCTGCCGATCGGGGAGACAGGCGAGATCTGCATCCGCGGCCCGCAGGTCATGGCCGGCTACTGGCAGCGTCCGGAGGAGACTGCCAAGGCGATCGACGAGGATGGCTGGTTCGCGACCGGCGACATCGGGGTGATGGACGCCTCCGGATACGTACGCATCGTCGATCGCAAGAAGGACATGATCCTGGTCTCGGGCTTCAACGTGTATCCGAACGAGATCGAAGGCGTGGTGGCGACGCACCCTGGGGTGCTGGAGTGTGCGGCCGTGGGCGTGCCCGATCCCAAGTCCGGCGAAGCCGTCAAGCTGTTCGTGGTGAAGCGCGACCAGCACGTCACTGCGGAGGACATCCTCGGCCATTGTCGCCGCCACCTCACCGGCTACAAGGTCCCCAGGGACGTCGAGTTCCGGACCGAGCTGCCCAAGACCAACGTGGGCAAGATCCTGCGCCGCGAGCTGCGCGACCAGGCCCGCCAGGCCGCCTAGCGAACGACGCAAAGGATCCGCGAGATGAGCGACAACGTCACCCTGCCCGACGAGGAGCCGGCGCTGCGGGTCGTGCCGATGCCAGCCGACGCCAATTACCACGGCGACATCTTCGGCGGCTGGATCATGTCCCAGGTGGACATCGCCGGCTCGGTGCCGGCGTCGCGCCGGGCGCGCGGGCGCATCGCCACGGTGGCGGTGAACTCGTTCGTGTTCAAGGAACCGGTGCTGATCGGCGACCTTGTAAGCTTCTATGCCCGCATCACCCGCTGCGGCCGGACCTCGATCACCGTGGACGTCGAGGTGTTCGCCCAGCGCAATCCCACCGACGAGGTGTGCGTGCGGGTCACCGAGGCGAGCCTGACCTACGTCGCGGTAGGCGCCGATCGGCTGCCGCGCGAGCTACCCCCGGCGTGACAGCCTGTCTCGGTCAGTTTTCGCGCCGATACAACACTCGGCCGCAGCAGCTCTCGGCGGGGTGTTCGAAACGCCGTCGACTCTGTTGCTCGCGTGTATATTGGCGCTAACCATTTGAGCGCTAAACAAAAACCCTTGATGTAAGCACCCGCCCCAGAAGATCGCGTCCAGAACGCGCGCCCGCCGCCCGGCACCCATCTCTAGGAGAATCTCCATGCACCGCTCGCACCGTCGCACCCACGTCGCGGTCGCCATCGGCGGCATCGCGCTTGCGCTCGGCACCGGACACGTTCATGGCGCGGCATTTGCGCTCGCCGAGGAGAATGTGATGGGCCTCGGCAACGCCTTCGCCGGCGCCGCGGCGACCGCCGAGGACGCCAACACGATCTGGTACAACCCCGCAGGTCTTGCGCGACTCAATTTCACGCAGTTCGAGATCGCCGTGCACGCCATCACCGCATCGGCCAAGTTCAACAACCAGGGCTCCCAGGCCGCGGCACTCCAGCCGCTCGGGGGGAATGGTGGCGATGCCGGCTCGACGGCCCTGGTGCCCAATCTCTATGCATCGATGGCCATCAACGATCAATGGCATGTCGGCATCGGCATCAACGTGCCGTTCGGCCTGAAGACCGAGTACGCCGATGGCTGGCTCGGTCGCTACCAGGCGCTGCAATCGAAGATCGAGACGATCAACGTCAATCCCTCGGTGGGCTGGCGGGCGACCAAGGATTTCTGGCTCGGCGCCGGGGTCAACTACCAGAAGCTCAAGGCGACGCTCACCAACAACGTCAACTACAGCGGCGCGCTGGCTCAAGGCTATGGCCAGCTCGCGGCGGCGGGGCAGATCCCCGCATCGGCGGTTCCCTCGCTCGCGGGGGCCACGGCCGGGCTCGACTCGTTCGTGTCGAACACCGCGGATGACGCCGCGTGGGGCTGGAACGTCGGCGCGATGTACAGCATCGGCGGCGACGCGAACAACGACAACGGCGCGGCGCGAATCGGCGTCGCCTACCGGTCCAAGATCAAGTACAACCTTACCGGCAACGCGAATTTCACCAATCCGACGCCGGCCACGCTGACCGGGGCGCTCGCGCCCTTCAACGCGGCCGTCCAGGGGGTCAGCGCCTCGATCAATCAGACGCGGCTCTTCAATGGCGGCATCAACGTCGACATCTCGATGCCGGACTCGGCGTCCCTGTCGTACTACCATCGGCTCAATGAACGTTGGGACATCCTCGGTGACGTCACGTGGACCGGTTGGAGCACCATCAAGCAGATCGCGATCGTTCGCACCACCGGCACGACGCTCGGCGTGCTGCCCGAGAACTTCAAGGACACCTGGCGGCTGGCTGCGGGCGTCAACTATTCGCCGACGGAAAAGGTCGTGCTGCGCGCCGGCGTGGCCTGGGACGAGACGCCGGTCAACAGCACGGACCTGAGTCCGCGCCTGCCCGACGGCGATCGCACGTGGCTCACCCTTGGCGCGCGATACAAGTTTTCCCGGGCAATCAATTTCGACGTCGGCGCCGCGTACATCTGGGTCAAGGACCCGTCCATCAACAACGCCGGCAATCCGCCGAGTGTCGAAGCGAACGGGCGTGTCAACGGCACCTATAGCAATCACGTGTCGATCGTGTCCGCCCAGATGAACTACCGGTTCCGCTAGCGACGGCGCTCCGCGCAGTCGAGCCCTGAAGGTGCGCGGGTCGGTTACGGGCGTGCGATCCGTCCCGTTCGGAGCACCCTGATCATGGCGCTTGCATTGCATCCGGTACGAAGGGCAGGGGTGCTGGGGGCCGGCGTGATGGGCGCCCAGATCGCGGCGCACCTCGCCAATGCCGGCATCGGCGTGCTGCTGTTCGATCTCGCCGCTGCGGACGGTCCGGCCAATGGCATCGTGGCCCGGGCCCTCGACGGCCTCGCCAAGCTCGAGCCCGCGCCGCTGGCGTCCGCGGAGCGCGCCGCCCTGATCGCCGCTGCCAATTACGACCACGACCTGCCTCGCCTCGGGGAATGCGACCTCGTCATCGAGGCGATCGCCGAGCGCATGGACTGGAAGCGCGACCTGTATGCGCGGATCGTGCCGCATCTCTCGCCCGAGGCCGCGCTGGTGACCAATACTTCGGGGCTGTCGATCGGAAGCCTTGCGGGCGCACTGCCTGCGGCTGTGCGGCCACGGTTCTGCGGCGTGCATTTCTTCAATCCGCCGCGCTACATGCACCTAGTCGAGCTGATCCAGCACGACGCCACCGACCCGGGGCTCATGGACCGCCTCGAGACCTTCCTCACCACCACGCTGGGCAAGGGCGTGGTGCGCGCCAGGGACACCCCGAACTTCATCGCCAACCGCGTCGGCATTTTCTCGGTGCTCGCGACCATGCATCATGCACACCGCCTCGGGCTCGGGTTCGACGTGGTCGATGCCCTCACCGGACCTGCCATCGGTCGCGCCAAGAGCGCCACGTATCGCACCAGCGATGTCGTCGGCCTCGACACCATGGCGCTCGTCATTCGCACCATGCACGACACGTTGCCGGATGATCCGTGGCATGCGCTGTTCGATGCCCCGCCCGCGCTGGCGGCACTCGTGGCACAGGGGTCGCTCGGGCAGAAGACCAAGGCCGGGTTCTACCGCAAAGTCGGGAAGACGATCGAGGTGCTCGACCCGGCGATCCCGGGCTACCGGCCGGCCGATGGCGCGATCGATCCGGAGGTCGCGAAGATCCTCGCGGACGACGATCCCGGGCGCCGGCTGGCAGCCCTGCGCGCGTGTGCCCACCCCCAGGCCGAGTTCCTGTGGTCGATCTATCGCGACCTGTTCCACTACTGCGCGGTTCACCTCGCCGCCATCGCCGACAACGCGCGCGACGTGGACCTGGCTTTGCGCTGGGGCTTCGGGTGGCAGACGGGGCCCTTCGAGCTCTGGCAGGCCGCAGGCTGGCAGGCGGTGGCGACATGGATCGACGAGGACCTTCGAGCCGGACGGACGCTCGCGCCGGTCGCCCTCCCCCAGTGGATACGCACCGGTCCCGCTGCCTTGGGCGTGCATCGCGGCGGCCAGGCTTGGAGCGCCGATGCCGCCCGCTTCCAACCGAGGTCGGCACTACCCGTGTACGGCCGGCAGTACTTCCCCGATCCCATCGCCGGGGAGCGATCGAGCCGCGGCACGACGGTCTTCGAGAACGATGCGGTGCGCATGTGGCACCTCGCCGGAGACGTCGCGATCGTGTCCTGGCACGGCAAGGGTCACACCATCAGCGAGCGCGTGCTGGATGGGGTGCTCGAATCGATCGACCGCGCCGAGACAGGGTTCGGGGCCTTGCTGCTGTGGCAGGCGCGCGAGCCCTTTTCGCTCGGCGCGGACTTGAAGTCGGTCGCTCCCGATGTGGCGGCCGGTCGCTTTGCGGTGGTCGAGGCCATGGTCGCCAAATTCCAGGCCACGGCGCAACGGTTGCGCTACAGCCTCGTCCCGACGGTTGCAGCCGTACGGGGCATGGCGCTCGGCGGTGCGTGCGAGTTCATCCTGCATTGTGACCGTACGGTGGCGGCGCTCGAGTCGTACATCGGCCTGGTGGAGGTCGGGGTCGGCCTGCTGCCGGCAGGGGGTGGGTGCAAGGAGTTTGCGCTACGCGCCTACGAGGAATCGAAACGCGGCAACGTCGGCAGCCAGCTCGACCAGTTGCCGTACATCCGGACGTATTTCCAGTCGATTGCGAAGGCGACCGTCGCCAGGAGCGCGCTCGATGCGAAGGTTCTCGGCTACCTGCAGCCCGCCGACGTGGTCGTGTTTAATCCGCACGAGCTGCTGTTCGTGGCGCATGCGCAGGCACGCGCGCTGGCCGCATCGGCGTATCGCCCGCCACCGCCCAGGACGGCTATCACGGTGGCCGGCAAGACCGGCATCGCCACGCTGGAGATGCTCCTGGTCAACATGCGCGATGGCGGGTTCATATCCGCTTATGATTTCGAGGTGAGCCTGCGGGTCGCGCGGGTGCTCTGCGGGGGCGAGGTCGAATCGGGCAGCGTGGTCGATGAGCGGTGGCTGCTCGATCTGGAGCGGCGGGAGTTCCTCGAGCTCGTTCGCGACGTACGCACGCAGGAGCGCATCGCGCATACCTTGGCGACGGGCAAGCCGCTGCGCAACTGAAGCCACCGCGGCGCGCAGGCGGTCATCACGCCACGGGCGACGGGCCGACGCTGCCGCAGGTCCTTCACCAGCCGGAAAGCAGGAGTTCCCGATGCCACGCCAGATCCAGGACGCCTACATCGTCGCCGCCATCCGTACGCCGGTCGGGAAGGCGCCCCGCGGTGTGTTCCGCCATACCCGCCCGGACTCGCTGTTGGCGCACGTGTTGCGTGCGGTGCTCGCCCGGGTGCCCGCGGTCGCGCCCGCGGCGGTCGACGACGTGATCGTGGGCTGCGCGATGCCCGAGTTTGAGCAGGGCATGAACGTGGCCCGGATCGGCGTGTTGCTCGCGGGACTTCCCGATTCGGTGCCAGGCATGACGGTCAATCGTTTCTGCTCCTCGGGGCTCAATGCCGTGTCGATTGCTGCCGATCGCATCCGCACCGGGGAGGCCGATGTGGTCATCGCCGCGGGAACGGAGAGCATGAGCATGATTCCCATGCTGGGCAGGCTCGCGCTGAACGCGGAAGTGTTCGCGAAGGACGAGAATCTGGGCATCGCCTATGGCATGGGTCTGACCGCGGAAAAAGTCGCCGCGCAGTGGAAGGTCCCGCGCGACGCCCAGGATGCGTTCGCGCTGGCGAGCCATCGCAAGGCCGTTGCGGCGCAGGCTGCCGGGGAATTCGCCGACGAGATCGAGCCCTATCCGGTAGACAACGCCGTACCGGACCTCGAGCGCGGCGCCGTGCAGCATCGCACCCGCACGATCGAACGGGACGAAGGTCCCCGCCCCGATGCATCCGCCGAAGGATTGGCGAGGCTGCGTCCCGTGTTTGCCGCCCGCGGCAGCGTGACGGCTGGCAACAGCTCGCAGATGTCCGATGGCGCCGGCGCAGCGCTGCTCGTATCCGAGCGGGTGCTGCGCGAGCGTGATCTCGTCCCGCTGGCGCGCTGGGTGGGCTACGCGGTCGGCGGCGTGCCTCCTGCGATCATGGGGGTCGGCCCGCTCGCGGCCATTCCCAAGCTCCTGCGGTCCACCGGCATCGCCCAGGATGCGATCGGCTGGATCGAGCTCAACGAGGCGTTCGCCGCGCAGAGCCTCGCCGTGATGGGCGAGCTCGATCTCGATCCGGACAAGGTGAATCCGCTGGGGGGCGCCATCGCCCTCGGTCATCCCCTCGGCGCGACGGGAGCGGTGCGGACCGCAACCATCGTCCACGGTCTTCGCCGCCGCGGTCTCAAGTACGGCATGGTGACCATGTGCGTGGGTACCGGCATGGGTGCCGCCGGATTGTTCGAGGCGCTGTAGGATGACGCCCCGCATGGTGCGACAAGGCACCCGCCACGTCTCGCGCGTCCGGCGGACACGTGCTGCCGAACACCCAACCGCCGGAGGCAAGAGGATGTGCAGGATCGTGGGACTGCTGCTGATCGCGCTCTCGAGCGTCGCGGCGCACGCCGTCGAGGTTGCGGGCGTGCGACTCGACGATCGCGTAACCCTCGGGGGGAAGGAGCTCGTGCTCAACGGCGCCGGGGTGCGTACCCGGGCGATCTTCAAGGTCTACGTCGCCGGGCTCTACCTCCCCGAACGGGCGAGCGAAGCGGCGGCGGCGCTTGCGGCACCGGTGCGTCGGGTCCAGCTCGATCTGTTGCGCACGCTGTCGGCCGAGCAGCTGGTGGACGCACTCGACGACGGCTTGAAGGAGAACAATACCGAGGCGGAGCTTGCTGCCGTCAGGGCTCAAGTCGACGCGCTCGGCGCCGTGATGAAGGGCTTCCGCGAGGTGCACGAGAAGGACGTGATCACCCTGGATTATGTCGATGGCGGCACGCGGATCGGCCTCAATGGCCAGGTCAAGGGAACGATTGCCGGCGAGCCTTTCAACCGGGCATTGCTGCGGGTCTGGCTCGGCGAGCGCCCGGTGCAGGCCGATCTGAAGAAGGCCATGCTGGGCGGCCGATGACGCCCGGCGACGCCTTCGTCGGCACGCCGGACACGCGTGACCCTCCTGCCCAGGCCCTCCGATGAGCCGGCACGACTTCTGGCCCTCCTGCGGCTACCGACTGCTCGCCGCCGGCGCCGGGGAGCGCCTCGTCATCACCGATGACTTCCTGCGCGCCGGTCTGCTGCGTCCCGAGCTGGCGCCGATTTCCGAGTCGAGCGCTGCCGAGCTCGCGTTGCACGACCGGCTGCTGGCGGCGCCCCGCGCGTCCATCGCCGACGCCTCGCTGGGCGCACTCGGCGACGCCGACGTCGCGTACAACTACCGCGTGTGGCTGCGGTTTCGCGACCGCCTGCTGGCCGCGGACAGCCTCGAGGCGGCGTACCTGGCGTTGTTTCGCGACGGCGTCGACGTGCCGCCCGTGTTCGTCGACCAGCTGACCCAGATCGTGCTGCGCCACATCCTGCGCGACAGCACCGACGGGCTCGAGGTGCGGGTCGCCGAGATGCTCTTCCGGAGCCAGAAGATCGCCGTCCTCGAGGATGGTGCGGTGATGGCGGCCGACACCGAGACGGTCGACGTCCACGCCACGACCGGGGGGTTCGGCAGCATCGGCGAGCTGCTCAACGAAAATCGAACCCCGCCGCGAACCGTCGACCTCGATGTCTTGTCGGAGGAGAACGCCGACGACTACTGGGAGCGTGACGAGCGGTACGACCTCGCCGTGAGTCTCAACCGCGGCAGGCCGGCACTCGCGCGCCTGACCCGGGTGCTGGAGCGCTGGATCGCGCACTTCCTGTCGATCGAGGTGACGATCAAGCCGCAGCGCGAGATCGACGATAAGCACTGGGTGTGGCACGTCGGGCTCGACGCCCAGGCGAGTGCATTGCTGAATGACCTGTACAACCGGGCCGACGTCGACGACGAGAGAATGGGACGCCTGCTTTGCCTGTTCGAGCTCGCGTTTGCCGACCCTGCGGACATGCGGGCTGCGATCGCCGGACGCCCCGTCTACCTCGCCATGGCGATGGACGCGCAACGCCACCTCCGGATCAAGCCACAAAACCTCCTTCTCAACCTCCCCTTGGCGGCAAGGCAATGACTGCACAAGAATCGCTTTTTCACCGCGTCGGTGCGCTACTGGTGGCGACCGCCTGCGCCGGCCTCGCGTCATGCGCGTCGGCGCAGACCCCCCCGTCCGCCGAACCTCCGGCCAAGGCGGCACCGGCCCAGCGCGCTAGCCTGCCGGTGCCTTCGCTGCCGTCGCTCGGCTGGCTCGAGGGCTGCTGGCAAGGCAGCGCCAGCACGCGCGAGTTCCGCGAGGTCTGGCTCCCGCAGCGCGGCGGCATGATGCTCGGCGTAAGCCAGACGGTCTCGGGCGACAAGACCCTCGATTTCGAGTACCTGCGCATGGAGTCGCGAGCCGACGGCGTGTATTACGTCGCATCGCCGCCGGGAAAGCCGGAAGCGGCCTTCAGGCTCACTGCGGAGCGCGTCGACGAGGAGGACGCGCACACCTTCGATTTCGTCGACCCGGCCCGCGAATTTCCGCAACGGATCGGCTATCGGCGCGCCTCCGAAGGCTGGCTCTACACCGAGGTCGAGGGCAAGGTGAAGGGGGCCGATCGCAAGGTCATCTACCCGATGCGTCGCGTCGACTGTGAGTCGGGCGAGCTCATCAGGAAATGAGGCGGCCGTGAGCGCCGATTTCCCGGGCTCCCCCGCGCTGCAGAATTTCCTGCGCATGCTCGAAGGCGGGAAGGATGGTGCCCTGTTGCGGTTCGCGATCGGCAACGAGTACCTGAAGGCGGGCGAACCGTCCGCCGCCGCCCTGCACTTCGCGCGGGCGGTGGCCCTCGATCCCGGCTATACGGCCGCGTGGAAGCTGCGCGGCAAGGCGCTCGCTGACGCCGGCCGCACCGACGAGGCGATCGAAGCCTACGAGCAGGGCATCGCCGTGGCGCGCGGGAAAGGCGATCGCCAGGCGGAGAAGGAGATGGAGGTGTTCGTGCGCCGGTTGCGCAACGCCGCCGGATGAGCGTCGACGGCGCGCGGGGAACAACGTGCTAAGTCTGCAAACCTAGACCGCGCCTACGGCACAGCCGCGGTTGGCGAGCGCATCGGCGCGGGTGTTGCCGGGATGGTCGTTGTGGCCCCGTACCCAGTGCCAGCGGATCTGGTGACCCGCGGCGAGGGCGTCGAGCTCCCGCCATAGCTCCGCATTTTTCACCGGCTTGCGGTCGCTCGTGAGCCAGCCGTTACGCTTCCAGTTGAGGATCCAGCGCTCGATCCCCTGCTTCACATACTGCGAGTCGGTGTAGAGCTCCACCGCGCAGGGACGTTTCAAGGACTCGAGCGCGCGGATCACCGCGGTGAGTTCCATGCGGTTGTTGGTGGTGAGGCGCTCCCCGCCGAAGATCTCGCGCTCGTGGTCGCCCCGCACCAGCAGGGCGCCCCAGCCTCCCGGACCCGGATTCCCCTTGCAGGCGCCATCGGTGTAGATGGTGACCGCCTCGCCGATCGGATCCCGGCGCGCGTCAGGCATCGGTGCGCTCGATGCATTCGCGGGCCTGTCGCGGCGCGGTCGCGAGCCCGCGCTTGCCGCGCTCCCATGCCGGGGTGATGATCCGCATCCCGAGGACACGCTTGGTCGCGCGGAGGAAGTACACCCCCCCGCCGATCGGCCACCAGCGATCGCCGGCCGACTCGAAGAACCCGAAACGGCGCAGCCACTTGTCCTGGGCGAACGGTGGCACGTAGCCGTCGAGGCTGCCTCCGGTCACCTCGAAGCCGAGCAAGGCGAGCCAGTCCTTCAGTCGGTACAGCGCAATGAAGCTGCCATTCCAGGGCGGCCGCTGCTCGCGGCCGAAGTAGCGCTTGGCACCGAACAGGCTGAACGGGTTGAAACCGCAGATCAGCAATTGCCCCTCGGGGCGGATCGTCCTGTGGACCTCGCGCAGGAGACCGTGCGGCTCCTCGGAAAACTCGAGCGCATGCGGGAGCACGACCAGGTCGAGTGCGTTTTCCGCAAACGGGAGCCACCGCGGATCGGCGAGTGCGTGCGCCGGCGGAGCTGCATCGACGACCCAGCGTGCCGGTATCCGACTCTGTTCCAGGAACGGGCAGGTCGGCAGGCCGACCTGGATTGCGTGGAAACCGAAGATGTCGGCAACCGTGCGATCGAACCACGCCTGCTCGCGCGCCAGCAGATAGCGGCCCGGCGGGGTGGTCAACCAATCCGCGAGCGTCGTTGACAGGGCAGCCGGCGCTCCCGAAGATGCATCCATGGCGGCGATTATCCCCATCCCGGCGTTCAGGGACAACTACATCTGGCTCCTGATCGAGGGTGGCAACGCGGTCGTCATCGATCCCGGCGATGCCGGTCCGGTGCTCGCGGTGCTCGACCGCGAGGGATTGCGCCTCACCGCGATCCTCAATACCCACCACCACAACGACCACGTCGGGGGCAACCAGGCCCTGCTCGAGCGCCACGACGTACCGGTGTTCGGTCCGGTCCGCGAGCGCATTCCCGGCATGACCCGGCCACTGCGCGAAGGCGAACGCGTGGACGTGCCCGGCATCGGGATGCATCTCGACGTGCTCGACGTGCCCGGTCATACCGCGGGTCACATCGCGTACGTACAGGCCGCGACCCGTGGAGCCGCGCCGCGGGCATTCGTGGGCGACACGCTGTTCGCGTGCGGTTGCGGGCGGCTGTTCGAGGGTTCGCCCGGCGAGATGTGGTCGTCGCTGCAAAAGCTGGCCGCCTTGCCCGACCCGACGGAAATCTATTGCGCGCACGAATACACGCTCGCCAACCTTCGCTTTGCCGCCGCGGTCGAGCCGGACAGCGAAGCCATCCGGGAACGCACCGAGCGCGAAACCGCGCGCCGCGTGCGCGGTGAGCCGACGGTGCCGTCGCGCCTGGCGGACGAGCGCGCCACCAATCCGTTCCTGCGTGCGGGTCGTCCAGGGGTTATGCGGGCTGCAGGTCTGCATGCCGGGCGGGTCGTCGACGACCCGGTCGCGAGCTTTGCGGTGCTGCGCGACTGGAAGGACCGCTTCTGACGGGGCCACCCCCGCACTCTCCGCCGCGGTTGACGCTGTCGCCACGCGCGCCTACCATCGCCGCATTTTGTAGCGTACCGCCGGTGGCGGTCGCCCCCGTGGGACCAGCGAATTGCGAATATCGAACCTGACCTTGATCGGCGCCGCGGCACTCGTCCTCGGCGGCTGCGCGTCCCGCCCCATCAGCGAGGCACCCGAGGCGTCGCTGCCGGCGCCGCTCTTCACCACCCTCTCCGCCTCGCCCATTACCACCCCCCCCGTCGACCTGCTTCTCCTGCCGCCCCTGTTGGCGAGCGCGTCCGCACCGTTTCCCGCCGCCGCGGCGGCCGAGCTCGAAGCGCTGCCGGCCCCGGCAGAAGACTTATGGAACCGCATCCGCGGGCGTTTCGCCCTGGCGGATCTCGACAATGCCGAGGTCGCCAAGTGGGAGCAGTGGTATGGGTCCCGCCCCGACTACGTGACCCGCATGATCGACCGGGGTCGCCGGTACATGTACTACGTGGTGGTGGAGGTGGAGCAACGGGGCATGCCCGCCGAGATCGCGCTTCTGCCGATGGTGGAGAGTGCCTTCAATCCCAACGCGCTGTCGACAAGCCGAGCCTCCGGCATCTGGCAATTCATGCCGTCGACCGGTACGCACTATGGCCTGAAGCAGAACTTCTGGTTCGACTCGCGGCGCGACGTGGTCGCCGCGACCGAGAGCGCGCTCACCTATCTCGACAAGCTCCACGTCCAGTTCGACGACTGGCAGCTCGCCCTCGCGGCGTACAACTGGGGTGAGGGCAACGTCGCGCGCGCCGTCGAGAAGAACCGTCGTCTTGGACGGCCCACCGACTACGCGAGCCTCGGCATGCCGGACGAGACGCGCAATTACCTGCCGAAGCTGCAGGCGCTGAAGAACATCGTCAGCAATCCCGAGAAGTACGGTCTGCAGCTCGGCGATGTCCCGGACGCGCCGTACTTCGCGGTCGTCCGCACGTCCAAGGAGATCGACATCAAGCGGGCCGCGGAGCTCGCCGAGATGCCGGTCGAGGAATTCCGCTACCTCAATCCGCATCACAACCGGCCGGTCATTGCGGGCGCGGACCAGTACACCTTGCTGCTGCCCATCGACAAGGCCGAGCTCTTCGCGGCCAAGCTGGATCTGGTGGACCAGCCCCTGGTTTCCTGGCAGGCCTACCGGATGCGCCCGGGCGACACCCTTCAGCAGGTCGCCACCCGCTACGGCATGACGTTGGAGGCGCTGCGGGCGGTGAACGGGATCGGTGCCGGTTACACGGTGCCTCCCGGGCACGCGCTGCTCGTTCCCGCGCAGCACGATTCGCGCGCGTCGGCAGCGAGCTTCAGCGAGGCCGTGTTCACGACGGTGCCCCAAGGTCGTACGTTCTACTACCGCGTGACGCGCGGCGACACGGTAGCCATCATCGCGTCGCGCTACGAGGTGACCGCCGACGATCTTCGGCGCTGGAATCGGCTGCACGGCGAGGTGAAGCCTGGCCAGAAGCTGCGGATCACCAGCAGCAAGGCACCCCTCGCAACGACCGCCCGCGGCAGCAGCGGCAAGGCCACGGGCAAAGCCAGGCACAAGGCGAGTCCGGCGTCGGCCCGCCCGGCCGTTTCCCGCGCAGTCGAGCCCGCGAGCAAGGCGCGCAACGCCAAGGCGACGACTGTCGCACCGGCCCGGGCGGGCGGCGGGCCCAAAGTGCGCAACGCCGCCGGTCCGGCCGTGACACCGGCCAAGCGGCCGCGCAAGCACGGCGGCGCAGCCAAGCAGTAGCGCCGGCACGGCCAAAGCAAAACAGGCGACCGCACCTGGCGTCGCCTGTTTTGGTGTCAGCCGCTCGATCGAGCGGCGGACGGTCGTCGCAGCCTAGCGGCTGGACTTCTTCGCGCTGCGCTTCTTGGTTGCCTTCTTCGCGCCGCGCTTCTTGGTTGCCTTCTTGGCGCTGCGCTTGGCCGTGGACTTCTTGGCACCGCGCTTGGTCGCCTTCTTGGCGCCCTTCTTGGCGCCTTTCTTGGCGCCCTTCTTGGTTGCCTTTTTGGCGCTGCGCTTGGCCGTGGACTTCTTGGCACCGCGCTTGGTCGCCTTCTTGGCGCCCTTCTTGGCGCTGCGCTTGGCCGTGGACTTCTTGGCGGCGCTGCGTTTCGTTGCCTTCTTGGCGCTGCGCTTGGCCGGGGACTTCTTGGCGGCGCTGCGCTTGGTCGCCTTCTTGGCACCCGACTTCTTCGCGCTCGACCGTTTTTTGGCAGGCGCCTTCGCCGGGGCCGAAGCCGTCGGCGTAACCATCGACATCATGTCAGCCATGTCACATTCTCCTGTCTGAGTTGCTTTGACTGTTTTAACTGCTTTGACTGCTTGAACGCAGGCCGGTTTGCTTTCTGTTGCTGACCTCTTGACAAACCCATTGCGACCTGCTGCCTGAATTCTAGCCACATTTTATTGAATTGCAACCATTCCGCGTCGATTCGCGCGGGGGCAAAGCGCGCTGTTGCGTATTAGCACACGCGCGCTCCCGCGTTTTCGCGTGCCTTGCGCGCGCTCCCGCGGCATTTCTGCGACACCGTGCGCCGCGCGAATTGCGGCGCTCAGGGAAGCAGCGACTCCCCGGCGAAGAGCGACGTAACGCTTTCGCGCGCGCGCACTTCGATCGCGCTCGCCCCGCTCACCATCACCTCCGCGGCGCGCGGCCGCGAGTTGTAGTTGGAGCTCATCACGAAGCCGTACGCGCCGGCGGCGCCGATGGCGAGGAGCTCGCCTTCCTCGAGGGGAAGATCGCGGTCCTCGGCAAGAAAGTCGCCGCTCTCGCAGATGGGGCCGACGATCTGCCACGAGCGCGCCGTTCCGTCGTGCGGACGCACCGGCAGCACCGGATGCCAGGCACCGTAGAGCGCCGGACGGATGAGATCGTTCATGGCCGCATCGACGACCGCGAAGCTGTGCGTCGTCCCCGGTTTGAGGTACGTCACGCGAGTCAGGAGCACCCCGGCGGGACCGACGAGCCGGCGTCCGGGCTCGACCAGCAGGCGCTCGCGCCGGCCGGCGAAGAGTTCCGCGAGCAGCGCGGCGTACGTCGCGATGGGCACCGGTTCCTCGTCCCGGTAGCGGATTCCCAGTCCTCCGCCCACGTCGATGTGCTCGAGCGCGAGTCCGCCGGCGGCAAGGGCGTCGACCAGCTCGAGTACCTTGGCGATGGCTTCGCGGTAGGGCGCGAGCGAGGTGATCTGCGAACCGATGTGCAGGTCGATCCCCCGCACGTGGATGGCCGGGAGTTCGGCCGCCCGCGCGTATAACTCCCGCGCCGTCGTAAACGCCACCCCGAACTTGCTCTGCGACAGGCCGGTCGAGATGTACGGATGGGTGCCGGGGTCGACATCGGGGTTCACCCGGAAGCTCACGGGTGCGCGCCGGCCCATTCGAGCCGCGACCCGCGCCAACGTCTGGAGCTCACTGGACGATTCGACGTTGAAGCACAGGATCCCGGCGGTGAGCGCCGCCTCCATTTCCGCCTCGCTTTTGCCTACACCTGAGAACACGACCTTGCCGGCGTCGCCTCCGGCCGCCAGCACGCGGGCGAGCTCCCCGCCCGAGACGATGTCGAAGCCGCTGCCGAGTCGCGCCAGCACGTTCAGTACCGCCAGGTTGGAGTTGGCTTTGAGGGCGTAGCAAACGAGATGGGGCCGTAGGGGGAGGTGCGACAGCCCAGCGGAGTGAG
>JBDTWB010000005.1:0-49838 GCA_040006895.1 Casimicrobiaceae bacterium
ACGTCATCAAGACGCTGGAAGACCGCCAATGGGTCGAAATCGTGGGCCACAAGGAGACGCCGGGGCGACCGGCGTTGTACGCCACGACCAAGACCTTTCTCGACGACCTCGGCCTGCGCTCGCTTTCCGAGCTACCCCCCCTTGCCGAGCTCGACGCTTCCCACCTGCTGGAGATACCCGATGCACCCACCAAAGCCGCCGAAGCGCAGCTCGCGCTCGCGAGCCCGCTCCTGGCACCGCCCCCCGACGACCCCGACGCCGCAGCCGAGCCTGGCTCTGCAACAGCTCCAAGAGCTGGGTCCGGTTCGTCACAAGTCATCCACTGACGAAGTCTTCAACGAACCCCAGCGCCTGCACAAGGTGCTGGCGTCGTGCGGATTCGGGTCGCGCCGGCACATGGAGGAGATGATCCTCGCCGGTCGGATCACCGTGAACCGCGAGCCCGCCGAGGTCGGCCAGAAGGTCGGCCCGGGCGACGAGGTGCGCATCAACGGCGAGCTCGTGAAGGTGCGGTTCGCCGAGCCGCGGGCGCGAATCCTGATGTATCACAAGCCAACGGGGGAGATCGTCACCCGCGACGACCCCGAGGGTCGACCGACGGTGTTCGAGAAGCTACCCGGCATCGGCCACGGCAAGTGGATCGCGGTCGGGCGGCTCGATTTCAATACCGAGGGCCTGCTCCTGTTCACCAACTCTGGCGAGTTGGCCAACCGCATGATGCATCCGCGCTACGAGGTCGAGCGCGAGTACGCCGTGCGCCTGATGGGCACGCTCGGCGCGGAGCACAAGCAGGCGCTGCTCACCGGGATCACCCTCGACGACGGCCCCGCCAAGGTCGAGAAGCTCGAGGAGGGCGGTGGTGGCGAGGGTTCGAATCATTGGTATCACGTGGTCTTGAAGGAAGGCCGTAACCGGGAGGTACGTCGCCTCTTCGAAAGCCTCGGTCTCACGGTCAGCCGGCTGATCCGCACGCGTTACGGCCCGGTCGCGATGCCTTCCAAGGTCAAGCGGGGCCAGACACTCGAGCTGACCGCGGAGGAGGTCGGTGCCGTGATGGCGAGCGCCGGATTGAAGACCGCGCCTTCGCCCTCGCCTCAACCAGCGCGGGCCAATGGCAAGGCCAAGGGCGGCCAATCGCGGCCCGCTGGCGCAAAAGGTCAGGGCCATGCCCGGGGTCCGCGCCCAGGCAACGGTAGCGTGCCGCAGGAGCGCAACGGCAATGTGAACGCTGGGCCTCGTCCGGCCGGCGCCGACCAGCGTCCCTCCGGGCAGGGCAACAACAAGCGCCGCGCGGGTGGCGGCGGGCCGGGACGTCCGGCCGGCGCCCCCGGTGGTCAAGGGTTTGCGCAGCGGCCCGGCCGCCAGGGCGGTCCGGGCACGCCACGACGTGGCCAGCACGAGGGTCATCGCGGCGAGGGCCCGGTGGTGCGTACCACCCTGACGATTCCCGGAGCCATCCCCGAGGGGCTACCCGGGACATCGGGACCGCCGCTCAAGAGCCAGAGCCATGGTCAGGGCCAAGGTCACGGGCGTGGCCCGGGGTCCGGCAAGCCCCATCGCCAGAAGGGACCGGGGGAGCAGCGCGCGCCACGCAACGACGATGACAATCGCGGCAATCGCGCGGCGCCCGGGCCGGCGCCGGTCCTGGCCGACGAGGACTTCAATCGCTGAGACGGCACGCTCTGGCGCGCCGGCGAACGCCCTACGGATTGTGCCGTGCGCCCCCGAAAGCTGGTGCACGCTTGGCCAGGAAAGCTTCGACGCCTTCGCTGAAATCGGCTGATGCCGCACACACGCCGAAGGACCTCGCCTCCGCCTGGAGCTGCTCCTCCAGATCGCGCGACCACGCGGCGTGTACCAGGCGTTTGACATTGCCCAGTGCGAGCGCCGGTCCGTCCAGCATCGCCGCCGCTAATTCGCGGGTGGTCGCGTCCAGCGCGGCGGCCGGCACGACGCGGTTGACCAGCCCGAGGCGCAGGGCTTCCGCGGCATCGAATCGCGCGCCGAGGAGGAAGATCTCCATCGCTTTTTTCGTGCCGACGAGGCGCGGCAGGGTGTAGGAGCCGCCGCCGTCGGGCGTCAACCCAATGTTGCGGTACGCCGATGCGAAGTAGGCGTCATCCGCCGCGATCGCGAGATCGCACGCCCCGACGAGGGAAAGCCCGAACCCGGCCACGGCGCCCTGCACGCTGGCGATGACCGGTGCGGCGAGGCCGCGCAGGCGCGCGATGGCTACATGGAGATCGTCGACCATCGCGGTGAAGTAGGCCTGCCGGGTATCCGGCGGCGACGTGAGCTGTGCGGCGAACGTACGCAGATCACCGCCGGCCATGAAGTGCCGCCCGCTGCCCTTGATCACGACGCAACGGAGGTCGGCGTCGGCTGCCAGGTCGGAAGTGTGGGCAACCAGCGCTTCCATCATCGCGTGATCCAGAGCGTTGAGCGCTTGCGGCCGGTTGAGGGTCAGGGTCGCGAGTGCGCCCTCGCGCTCGAGCAGAATGGAATCGTTCATGGCGTCCTCGTTGCGGCCTCTCGGCGGGAGGTAGGCGATGCGGCGCTACGAGTCTAGCAGCGGCGCGCCTCGGCCACGTGGGGTGGATGTGCGTGCGGCGTTTCCGTCAGTCCGGTAGCGACAGCAGCCTATCGTCGCGAAACGGACTCGAGCTTTCCAGCTCCTCGACGGTTCGATCGACCTGTCGGCGCTCATGCGCACAGAATTCCGCAATGGCCTGCCGGAACGGGGGCGCGGCGATGGCGTGTGCCGAATAGGTCGTGACGGGAAGCAAGCCACGGGCGAGCTTGTGCACGCCCTGGGCGCCGCCTTCGAACCGTTTCAGCCCGCGCTCGATGCAGAACTCGATTGCCTGGTAATAGCACGCCTCGAAATGCAGGCCCGGAACGTATTCGGTCGCGCCCCAGTACCGTCCCCACAGCGCATTCATGTCGAAGACATCCAGCGCGGCACAAAGCCGCCGGCCGCTGCGCCACCCCTGCACCAGCAGCAGGTTGTCGGGCATGGTCGCCCCGATCTGCTCAAAGAACGCGCGGGAAAGGTAGGCGGTGGATCCATGTGCGCGGTAGGTGTGCTGGTAGCAGCGGAAGAAGAAGTCCCAGTCCTCGGCTGCGATGTCGCGACCGACCTGACGCGTGAATACGACGTCGGCTGCCGCGAGCTTGCGTCGGTCCTGGCGGACCTTCTTGCGCTTGTCGTGATTGAAGGCCGCCAGGAATTCGTCGAAGCTTGCGTAGCCGGGATTTTCCCAGTGGAACTGCACGCCCGTTCGGATCAGCATGCCGGCATCGGCGCACGCCATAGCCTCGGCTTCGGGCAAAAACAGGATGTGCAGGGACCCATAGCCGCCGGCCTCCTCGTGCACCAACGCGAGTGCGTGCTCGATGAGCGCCGCACGGGTGACCGGATCATCTCCCAGCACCCGCGGTCCCGGAGCCGGTGTAAAGGGGATCGCACCAAGCAGCTTGGGGTAGTACCGCCGGCCGTGGCGCCGGTAGGCATCTGCCCAGCTCCAGTCGAACACGTACTCACCGTAGGAGTGGGATTTCGCGTAGAGCGGCAGTGCCCCGGCGAGCGTATCGCCGCGCCAGGCCGTGACGTGACACGGGGTCCAACCTGTCTGCGGCGTCGCGCAACCGGTTGCTTCCAGCGCGGTGAGGAAAGCGTGCGATAGCAAGGGCTGTCCGACCGCGAGCCGGTCCCACGCCACGATGGCGATCGCCGGCAGCGGCACGTCGTGGCGCACCACCAACGGTGCGGGCCCTGGGGAGATCGGCGAAAGGTGGGTCGAGTGAGAGCGCATGGAAGTTCGACTCGGAAAGCCGGACAGTGGATTCAGGAAGAGAAGGGTACCCGGTGCCGGCCGCAACCGTGCCCCGGTCCCGGAAGACGTCCGGTGACCAGGAGGGGCGCAGCACGGCCCGGGGACCGTGCCGTGGCATCCGTTGCCCACGATGGCCGTGGCGGGCGGCGCATCGGCCGCTCGTAGACCGCGTCGGCGCCTCCGAGGTTCGGACTGCTCGCAAAGCGCGGCGCGCGCCCTGCCGTCCGGCCGCCATTGGTGTAATCTCGACTCCCCCGCCAGCCATCGTTTCCTACACCATGAAGAAGATCGAAGCAATCATCAAGCCCTTCAAGCTCGACGAGGTGCGCGAAGCGCTCTCCGAGATCGGCGTGAGCGGGTTGACCGTCACCGAGGTCAAGGGATTCGGGCGGCAGAAAGGTCACACCGAGCTCTATCGCGGTGCCGAGTACGTGGTCGATTTCCTGCCGAAGGTGAAAGTCGAAGTGATCATTCCCGAGTCGCAGCTGGAACAGGCCATCGAAGCCATCGTGAAGGCGGCCCGCACCGGCAAGATCGGCGACGGCAAGATTTTCGTCACTGCGGTGGAGCAGGTGGTCCGGATCCGCACCGGCGAGAGCGGGGAAGCCGCGGTCTGACGCGCAAGCCGCTTCCAGCGGCATGGCATCCGGAATGGTGCGGGAATGGTAGCCGCGACGGGCGCGGCGATGCGGGCGCGGCGCCCGTGGCATGACGGCACGCGAGCACGGCACCGTTCGTGGCTTCGGGGCATCGCGCCGGTGCGAGCGGGGCCGGCTCTTGGTTATCGCCGACTACGCCGAGGTGGCTGCCGCATCGGTCCCTCGGATCGCGTAAGCGCGTATCGTAGTGCGTTGACCGGCCGCGGCGGGTTTGCCAGAATCCGCCGGTTGCGGCCGCTGACCGCTCGAGCGGAGACGGGCATCCACAAACGTCCGGTGCCGCCCACCCCTTAGGAGGTTTCAATGTCGCAACGCAAGCTGCTATGTGCCGTCGGTATGACCGCCCTTTGGGTCGCGACGGCCGCGCACGCCGATATCAACGTCGGGGTCAGCCTGTCGGCCACCGGTCCGGCGGCCTCGCTCGGCATTCCCGAGAAGAACACCATCGAGCTCCTGCCCACGTCCGTTAGCGGCGAGAAGATCAACTGGATCATCCTCGACGACGGCTCCGACACCACCAAGGCCGTCACCAATACCCGCAAGCTGATCAGCGAGGACAAGGTCGACGTCATCATTGGCTCGACCATCACCCCCAACTCCCTTGCCATGATCGACATCGTCGCCGATGCCGAGACACCGATGATTTCGATGGCCGCCGGCGCGAAGATCGTCGATCCGGCCAATCCGAAGACGCGCTGGGTGTTCAAGACACCGCAGAACGATGCCTTGATGGCCGACGCGGTCGTGGCGCACATGAAGGCCAGCGGCGTCCGCACCCTCGGCTACATCGGCTTCAACGACGCCTATGGCGAAGGCTGGCTGAACGAGCTCAAGCGCTCCACGCAGGCCGCGGGGATCAACATCGTGGCGGAGGAAAAGTACAACCGCAACGATCCTTCGGTCACCGGTCAGGTGCTGAAGCTCGTGTCGGCGAGTCCGGATGCGGTGCTGATCGGCGCTTCGGGCACGCCGGGCGCGACGCCGCAGAAGGAGCTTGTCTCCCGCGGCTACAAGGGCAAGATCTACCAGACCCACGGCGTCGCCAACCCGGACTTCCTGCGGGTGGTCGGCAAGGATGGCGAAGGCACCCTGCTGCCGATCGGACCGATGCTCGTTTTCGAGCAACTTCCCGATAGCAACCCGCTGAAAAAATCGGCCGCCGAGTACATCGGCAAGTACGAAGCCAAGTACGGCAAGGACTCGCGCACAACGTTCGGTGGCCATGCGTGGGACGCCTATCTCCTGCTCGCCAACGCGGTTCCGACGGCGCTCAAGAAGGCCAAGCCGGGAACGAAGGAGTTCCGAGTGGCCCTGCGCGATGCGCTCGAGAGCACCAAGGAGCTGGTCGCGACCCATGGCGTCTATTCGATGTCGCCCAAGGATCACAATGGTCTCGACCAGCGGGCGAGCACCATGATCCGCATCGACAACGGCAAGTGGGTACTGGCGAAGTAGCCGGCGCCTGAATCGCTGCTAGCCGGCTGCGGAACGCCACAGCCGGCTTTTTTTCGCCGTCCTCCGACACCACCCCCACCCGTGGATCTCGCGATCTTCTTCCTGCTGGTGCAAGACGGCATCACCAACGGTGCGGTGTATGCGTTGCTCGCGCTCGCCTTGGTGCTGGTATTCGCCGTCACGCGGGTGATTTGGGTCCCCGCCGGGGAGTTCGTCGCGTTCGGCACGCTGACCCTCGCTGGATTGCAGCTTGGCAAGCCGCCGGGTACCGTCGGCCTGCTCGCCGGCATGGCGATCGTTGCCGGTCTGATCGAGGTCTACGCAGCGCTGCGTCGCGGTGAGGCGCGACGCATTCCACGGCAACTCGCCTACTGGACCGGCCTTCCGATCGCGATCGCCGCGCTCGCCTGGTGGATCGCCCCGATGCGTCCGCCGTTCTGGCTGCAAGTCGTTCTCACCCTTGCCCTCGTCACGCCGCTGGGGCCGCTTCTGTACCGCATCGCCTATCAGCCGATCGCCGAAGCGAGCGTGCTGGTGCTGTTGATCGTCTCGGTCGCCCTGCACTTCACGCTGACCGGGCTGGGGCTGTGGTTTTTCGGGGCCGAAGGGTCCCGCACGCCACCCTTTGCGACGGCGACCTGGCAGGTGCGCGGGCTCAACGTGAGTGCGCAAAGCGCGATGGTCGTGCTCACCAGCGTGGGGCTGATCGTGGCCCTTTACCTGTTCTTCGGCCGCACGCTTTACGGCAAGGCGCTACGGGCCACCGCCCTCAACCGGGTCGGAGCGCGGTTGGTCGGCATCTCTCCGGATCTCGCCGGCGCGGTGACATTTACCCTGAGCGCGTTGTTGTGCGCCTTCTCGGGCGTCCTGATCGGCCCGATCACGACCATCTACTACGATTCGGGCTTCCTGGTGTCGCTGAAGGGATTCGTGGGAGCCATCATCGGAGGACTGGCGAGCTATCCGCTCGCAGCAGCCGGTGCGCTCCTCGTCGGCCTGCTCGAGGCGTTCTCGTCGTTCTGGGCAAGTGGCTTCAAGGAGGTGATCGTGTTCACCCTGATCATTCCCGTGCTGCTTTGGCGTAGCCTCACCACCCACCATCACGAGGAGGACGAGGAGTGAGCAAGCCGCGCGGTCCCGGGCGGTGGATGGCGCGCGTGGGCTACGTGGCCTTCGTGGTGATGCTGGTGCTCGTGCCGCTCGCGATGCCGCCGTTCTGGGTCACACTCGGCAACTACGTGGGCCTCTACAGCATCGTCACACTGGGCCTCGTGCTGTTGACCGGTGTTGCCGGACAGACCTCGTTCGGCCAGGCGGCGTTCGTCGGCATTGGCGCGTACGTGACAGCCGTCCTTTCCACGCAGTATGGCGTGCCACCCTGGCTCAACCTCGCGATCGGGCTGGCGCTCACTACCCTGGTCGCCGTGTGCATCGGCTTCATCACCCTGCGGATGCGCGGCCACTATTTGCCGCTCGCCACCATCGCGTGGGGGATCAGCCTGTACTTCCTGTTCGGCAATCTGGCCTTCCTAGGTGGACACACCGGGTTGGGAGGCATTCCGACCCTGCGGCTGTTCGGTGTCGAGTTGCACGACGAGCGCTACTTTTACTTCCTGATCTGGGCAATCGTGCTGGCCGCGCTCTGGGCGACCGACAATCTGCTCGACTCGCGGCCCGGGCGAGCGGTCCGGGCGTTGCGCAGCCACTTGGAGATGGCGGAGGCGTTCGGCGTGAATGCGGCGCGGCTCAAGATCATCGTGTTCGTCTACGCGGCGCTGCTTGCCTGTGTGTCGGGATGGCTCTACGCCCATCTGCAGCGCTTCGTGAACCCCACCCCTTTCGGCATCAACCAGGGTATCGAATATCTCTTCATGGCGGTGGTCGGGGGAGCAGGCAGCGTGTGGGGTGCCGTGCTCGGTGCCTCGATCATCACGCTGCTGAAGCAACTGTTGCAGAACGTGCTGCCCAGTCTCCTCGGCAAGACGGGCAATTTCGAAATGGTCGTATTCGGCATTCTGATGGTGCTGTTGCTGCAACGCGCCCGGCAGGGCGTGTGGCCGTGGCTCGCGCGGTGGTTCCCCACCCCTACGCCATCGCCAGTCGAAGACGCCGAGGCGCTGCCGGGACGCAACCTCGCACCAGAGGAAAAGCCGCTACTCGAGATCAAGCGCGCGCGGCGCGAATTCGGCGGCCTGGTTGCCGTCGCCGACCTGGATTTCACCATCGCTCAGGGAGAAATCCTTGGCCTGATCGGGCCCAACGGCGCCGGCAAGACAACCATGTTCAATCTGATTTCGGGGATGCTGACGCTGACCTCTGGCGATATCGTCTTTCGCGGCCAATCACTCGCTGGCGAGAATCCCTACGATATCGCCCGCCGCGGCATCGCCCGCACGTTCCAGCACGTGAAGCTGGTGCCGCAGATGAGCGTGCTCGACAACGTCGCACTCGGCGCGTACCTGCGCGGGGAGGCTGGCGTCTTGCGTGCGGCGTTGCGCCTCGACCGGAAGGAGGAGTCGCGAGTGCGAGCCGAGGCCGCGCGGGCGGTCGCGCGCGCCGGATTGTCGGCGCACCTGCACGAGCCCGCCAACAGCCTGCCGCTCGGCAAGCAGCGGATCGTCGAGATCGCCCGGGCGCTGGCCGCCGATCCGGTCCTGCTGCTCCTGGACGAGCCTGCCGCGGGCTTGCGTTTCCTGGAGAAACAGGAGCTCGCCAAGCTGCTACGCAGTCTGCGCGACCATGGCATGACCGTGCTGCTGGTCGAGCACGACATGGAGTTCGTCATGGGGCTGACGGACCGGCTCGTGGTGATGCATTTCGGCGAGAAGCTCGCCGACGGCGTGCCATCCGACATCCAGCGCAATCCCGCCGTGCTCGAGGCCTATCTGGGCGGCGTGGCATGAGGTCCGCACGGCGCCTCCGCGCAGGGAGCCGGCCATGACCCGGGCCGCCACAGAGCCCGCCGCCGCGCCCTTACTCGAGGTGCGCCACCTGCACGTCGCGTACGGCAAGGTCGAGGCCGTGCACGACGTGTCGCTGCATGTCCACGGCGGCGCGATCGTTTCGGTCATCGGTGCGAATGGCGCCGGCAAGACGACGTTGCTGACCGCGCTCATGGGGCTCATGCCCGCGCGGGGTACGATCGAATACCTGGGCGAGGATGCCGGCAAGCGGTCGGTCGAGCGACGCGTGCAGCAAGGCCTGATCCTCGTTCCCGAGCGCCGCGAGCTGTTCGCGGCGATGAGCGTTGCCGACAATCTCGAGCTCGGTGCATTCCAGCGTGCCCGGCGCCGGGACCGCAGCTGGAGGGCTTCTCTCGATGAGGTCTATGGACGGTTCCCGCGCCTGGCGGAGCGACGTGGACAGCTCGCCGGCACCCTCTCCGGCGGGGAGCGCCAGATGCTTGCCATGGGCCGCGCCCTGATGGGCAAGCCACGGCTGCTCATGCTCGACGAGCCTTCGCTGGGACTCGCCCCGCTCATCGTCCGGGAGATCTTCAGCATCATCACCGCCTTGCGCGCGGAGGGCGTGGCGATCCTGCTGATCGAGCAGAACGCCCGCGCCGCGCTGCAGATCTCCGATTATGGATATGTGCTCGAAACGGGCGAGCTCGCCACCGAAGGCCCGAGCACCGCGCTGGCGGCCGACGCGCGCGTCGCGGCGACCTACCTGGGGCGGGGCGCGACGACCCCGACGTAGCCAAACCGACGGGTGCCGGCCCTAATCCATGTGGCCTGTAGGGTTGTGGCCTGCGAGACCACCCGCGACAATACGGCCTTGGCTATTCCCCATGCGGCCGCATCTTCGGATCTGTGGCCGCCGCTCCCTAGGATCCCCGTGACCGACCTCTCTCTTCCCGCCGTCAGCGGCGCGCTCGTTGCCGAAGCTTCGCGCCTCCTCCTAGAGCCTACCGGCCTCGATACCGCTGCCCTCGAGCGCGTGCTGGCCTCGATCCATACCCACGAGGTCGACATCGCCGACCTGTATTTCCAGTACTCGCGCATCGAGAGCTGGAACCTGGAAGAAGGCATCGTCAAGGCCGGCTCCTTCAGCATCGACCGGGGTGTCGGGGTTCGCGCCGTACATGGTGAAAAGCAGGCGTTCGCATATTCCGACGACATCACCCTCAAGGCGCTCGACGAAGCCGCCGCGGCGACCCGGGCCATTGGCCGACAGGGGCAGTCGGCGGTAGCCGCCCTCGGGCGGATGGGCATGGCGCATGCGTTGTATCCGCCGCAGGATCCACTGCTATCGCTGCCCGACGAAGCCAAGGTCGCGCTGCTCGAGCGACTCGAACAGCGCGCCCGGGCGCGTGATCCGCGCGTCGTGCAGGTGATGGCATCCCTCGCTGGCGAGTACGAGGCCATTCTGGTCGCGCGAAGCGACGGCCTCATGGCGGCAGACGTGCGCCCGCTGGTGCGGCTGTCGTTGCATGTCATCGTTGAGGAAAACGGTCGGCGCGAGCAGGGCTCCGGTGGCGGTGGTGGCCGGGCCGACTACGCCTTCTTCACCGACGCGATCGTCGATGACTATGCCGCCCGCGCGGTCGATCAGGCGCTGCTGAATCTCTCGGCCCGCGATGCTCCGGCTGGGACGATGCCGGTCGTGCTGGGCAACGGCTGGCCAGGCATCCTGCTGCACGAAGCCATCGGCCATGGACTCGAAGGCGACTTCAACCGCAAGGGCACCAGCGCGTTTTCCGGGCGCGTGGGCGAGCGCGTCGCTGCCAAGGGTGTCACTGTCGTCGACGATGGAACCATCGCCGGCCGCCGCGGCTCGCTCAACATCGACGACGAGGGCAATCCGACCCAGCGCACCGTGCTGATCGAGGATGGCGTGCTGAAGGAGTACATGCAGGATCGCCTGAATGCCCGTCTCATGAACGTGCGCCCCACCGGGAATGGACGGCGTGAGTCGTTCGCCCACCTGCCGATGCCGCGCATGACCAATACCGTGATGCTTTCGGGCACCCACGACCCCGAGGAGATCATCGCCTCGGTTCAGAACGGCCTGTATGCGGTCAATTTCGGCGGCGGGCAGGTCGATATCACCAGCGGCAAGTTCGTGTTCTCCGCGGCCGAGGCGTGGAAAATCGAAGGTGGCAAGCTCGCGTATCCGGTGAAGGGCGCGACGCTGATCGGCAATGGCCCGGATGCCTTGACACGGGTGTCGATGATCGGCAACGACATGGCGCTCGATTCGGGCGTGGGTACCTGCGGCAAGGACGGCCAGAGCGTGCCGGTGGGCGTCGGCCAGCCCACCCTCAAGCTCGATGCCCTGACCGTCGGCGGTACGGGCTAGACGGGTCGGGGACGGGCGCGCGCGGTGAAGAACTGCGCGTTGGAGGCGCTGCCGGTGCCGTAGTCCCACCATTCCCCCTCCACTTCGTAGCCGTGCCCGCGAAGGGTCCGGCGCAGGTCTTCGGGGGCGAACGGCCGGATTTCTTCCGCGATCTCGACGACGTCGATGATCGCGCCTGAGGCGCCGCGTTGCTCGTAGCGCCGCTCGATGCGGTTGCACGCGCCTGCTGGCGTGATGCGCTTCCAGCGCAGCAACTCGCCATTCTCGAAAGGGCGCGAATAATCGAGCGTGTAATGCGCACTGGCTGTGACTGGTCGCGGCACGAACGCGTCCACGATCAGGCAGCCATCGGGCTGTAGCGCGGCGCGCACGCCGTCGAGCATGCGCATGCGATCGGTGTCGCTCGTCAGGTACGTCACCAGCGAATATGGGCAGAGTACCGTCCGGAAGGCCGCCTGGAAGGCGAGGGCGCGCACGTCCATGCGGCACAGGGGTGGAGCGACGATGCCAAGCGCGGTCGCCTTGCTCCTGAGGGCACGCAGCATGGTCGCCGACGCGTCCACGCCGACGACCTCGAGGCCGAGCCCGCCGAGCGCGAGCAGGATCCGCCCATTGCCGCATCCGAGCTCGAGCGTTCGCCCTGCACCTGCGCGCACCGCCGCCGCGTAGAAGCCGACGTCGTCGAACGCCATGTTGCGCGCCATGTCGACGTCGTAGAACCGCGCGATCCGGTCGTAGTTGTTCATTGGGTAAGCTCTTCCAGGCTTGGCGACTGCGTGGGCTGCGCTCGCCCCCTCCCAACGAGGGAACAAGCGCCTTGCGACGGCCCGACGGCGCTCATGCGGCGTGCGCTGCGGCGCGGCGCTGCGCCAGCTCCCGGTATACGTTATCCAGAGCGTCTGCGCAGGCACTCCACCTATACGGCGCCAGCAGGCGCGGATCCGGGCGCTCGCGACGATGCCGCTCGCCGGGGTCGCGCAGCAGCCGTAAAAGCGGGGCACCCATCGAGGCAACGTCCGCGACCATCACCAGGCCCTCGAATCCCGCCGTGGCAAAGCCCCGCGCGCCCTCGCGGGTGCTGACGCAGACGCGGCCGAAGCCGATCGATTCGACGAGCTTTACTGCCGATCCCCGGATCCCGCCGAGAGGATTGATCGTCATTGCACATGCTCGCAGGCGCACCGGCACGTCGTCGCAATGGCCCAGCACCGTTACGCCGGGCTGGGCGAAGAGCGGGTCGTTGCGGGTCGTCGCGATCGCCTCGTCCCCGCCCAGCACCAGCAGCGTGAGGTCCGTGATCTCGGACCGCAGACCGGGATACACATCGGCGAGAAACGTGCGGATCCCGGTGGCGTTGGGGGCATAGCGGAACGGGCCGACGAAGAGGAGCTGGGCACCGTGCGAGGCAACATAGCCTCCCACCTCGACAGCGGCTCCATTGGGCACGCAGGCGACTCGGCCATGGCGCACGAGGGCGGCATCTTCGGGAGAGCAGACGGTAATCGCATCGTAAGCCGCGACCGCTTGCTCGAAGCGCGCGAAGCCGTCGGCGTTCGCGAAATCGCGAGGCGTGCAGGCGTCGTGAAGTCCGAGCACCCAGGTCTCGCCAGCGCGCCTGTCGTGGACGAGCGGTGCGAGCTCGGCATGCTCCACCTGGATCACGTCCGGACGATGCGTTTCGATCGCGGTCCGAACTGCGGTGCGCAGCGCGTCGTGAACGTGCGTGGCGATCCGCGCGTCGAGTGGCTGTTCGGTGGGCGCGCCGGTCTCGTCCGAGCGGCGCTGCACGAGGTACACGCCCAAGAGGCCGTCGAATCCCGCGAAGCTGCGCGGATCGTGGCCCTCGGCCTCGTCGGAGACGAGGACGACGTCGTATCGACCGAGAAGGCCCCGCAGGAGTTCGGCGATGCGCCGGGCCCCGCCGTGGCGAGCAGGAAAGACGACGAATGGCGTGACGACGAGCAGCAACGGCCGCGCAGGTACTCGCGGCGCCAGTCGGTAGGCGAAGCCGGTGGCAGGCAGCGAGGCCATATCGACATCGCGGCGCCAGAGACAGGGTGGCGGCAGCGGCGGAGGCAGCGAACGGGCCTGGATGCGCTGCCGGAAGGCGCCCATGGCGACGCCAAGCCTGGAGAGCGCGCGCTGGCTGCGGTACGGAAGATCGCAGACGCGCCGCATCAGTGCCGACCGAGTCTCGGGCGTGACGGCCTGCCGGATGTCGAAGAGCAGGCGATGCTGCTCCACGATCCGTTCGAGTTCATCCGGCGCATGGAAGCGCGCGGTCGTGGCGCGATGTCGATGCTCCGCGTGTGCCTCGGCGTCGAACAGCACGCGCCACCCGTCGCGCCACGCCCGTACGCTCCACTCGGCGTCTTCCCAGTAGAACGGGTCGTAGGCGAGGCTGTCCGGGACATAGCGGCGTAGCACTGCCGTGCGGAAAAGGGATGCCCCGCCACTCGCGCAAAGGTGCGGCAGCACCGCGCGCCCGGATGGAGGGGGGGCGTGATAGAGGTGCACACCGTTACCGTCGACGTACCAGTCCGTAAACCCCGTCTCTTCGCGGCGACCGGATGGACTGCGCTGGAAGATCTGCGCAGCAATCGCAAAGACATCCTCGCTGCGACAACTCGCGAGGTGTGCGAGCGCCGACGGCGCGAGAGTCATGTCGTTGTTGAGCAGGAGTGTCCAGTCGTAATGGGCATGGGCAAGGCCGGCGGCGATCGCCCGCGCGAACCCCAGGGGGGCGGCACTGAACGTCCACTGTACCTGCGGCCAACGAACGCGCAAATCGGCATAGTCGTTCTCCCGGCTGCCGTTGGCGACCACGATCACCCGATGCGGCTCCGGTACCTGGTGAAGCGCCGCGTACAGTGCTGCGAGCGCTTCATCGAGCATGGCCGGGGCATCGCGCTCGGGGATGACCACCGAGATGCCGGGTTGCCAATCTTGCCGAGCCGAATGCCGACGTGGGCGCCACGCTCGAATCGCGTCGGCCGCCGTGACGGCGAGGTACAGGGGCGCGAGGCGCACGCGCTGTTTCCAGCTGGTGCCCCAGCCGCGGACGGGTGTGGTGCGTCCCGCCATGCCGTCAGACGATCAGGGGGTCGTCGGCGTCAGCTGTGACATCGGCGTCCATCCCCCCGAGCGCTTGCGAGGCGAACATCGCCGCCCAGACATTCATCGTGCCTGCTGCATTGCGGGCGAAGGGGACCGAGCCATCGGGGGCTACGGAATCGGCCAGTCGACGCTGGGCCCATGCAACAGTCCACCGGTCGGCGAGCCCGTCGATGCGGCCGAGCAGCCGCGCAATGCGAACCATCTGGGCGAGCACGTCCAGGCGTTCGGTGCCGTCAGGCGCGCTGCACAGCTCGGGTACCCGGCCCGCGGACTCGGCCGCATCCCAGAGCGCGGAGAAGCGAACGCATAGATCGGCGAGGTGGTTGCTCGCGACGGTCCGCTGGCCACAGCTCAAGGCGCCTTCGTATGCGTAGAGGAGCGGATGCATCTCGTCGTGCGGGTCGCGCAGCAGTTGCGTGACCGAGTGGTTGAAGGACCGGGCTGCGGCCTCGACCAGGACGGCAGGTATCGGAAGGATCTCGGCGGCTCGCAATACGCCCGCGGCAGCCTTGGCGAGATAGGCACCGCGGTTGGTCGACCAGCGCCGCGGTACCACCCTCCCGCCAAAGGTTCTGCAGGCATCGAACTCGCCGTCCGCGCCGACGAGGTCGCAAAGCATGGTGCAGAAAGCCTGCACCGTTTCCGGCTCGGGCGCGATAAGCGCATGTCTGGTCGCGGAGGCAATACCCCACAATCCCATAGCCAGGTCGAACGTGAACAGCGCCTCGTTGCGCCAATCGTCGACCGAGCCCGCGAGATGCACGCGGGTGCGCGGGTGCTTCGAGGCAGCCCAATGCGCGAGCCAACCGGCCGCGGCGCAGGCACGTTCCCGGAACGGCTGCCTGTCGGCCTCGCTGCGGTGATGACGCGAGCGCCACGCGAGCCATTGCAGGTAATAGCCGGTGATCTCCGGATAAACGTACAGCGCCCCATCGCCTTGGGTCAGCATTCCCGCGACAGCCCCGGCGTGCTCACCTGCATGCTGTTGCGGAGGGCCATTCAGCAACCAGCGGTCGATCCGGGCCGCAACCAGGGCGAAGTCTGCCCTGGGATCAGCCGGATCGTGATGCGACTCTCTCAATAACGATGCTGTGGAGAACTTGGCCATTGTTCAGTGCGAGGGACCGAGCTCCGGGTGGGGCGCTCGTCCGGTATCGAAACGCTGCAAGAAGTCGACTACCGCCGACCGGATTGATCGTGACGCTGGCTGCCGGCGCGATGGACGAACCGAGCGCCATGCATGTGTTCGCCCAGGAGAGATCCCCGCAACCCGGACACTGCGTCAGTGCAGCTGACCCTTGGTCTCGGTGGAAGGGGCGGCCGGCGCCGGCGAGGCATGATGCATGACCATTCGCCAGCCGGATGGGGTGCGCATGAAGACGTTGGTGACGATTGCCGTTCCATGGGCACCGCCCTCCTTGCCGAGCGTGATCTGCTCGACCCCGCTTTGCATCGCCAGACCGACCGTCTCGATGGTGACCACGTCTTCGAGCCGAAAGATGAGTCGGGCCTCGCCGGCGAAGATCTGCTCCCATCCTGAACGCACGGCGTCGTAGCCGACCATGCGTGCTCCGCCTGGATGCACGCAAACGATCTCCTCGTCCTCGGCCCACGTGCTCATCATCGCGTCGAGATCCTTACCCTCGAAGGCCTGATAGAACGCGAGCGCGGCATCGGTGGGCGTGGTGTAGATCGGCAGGGTGCGCGGTTTGGCCATGCGGTCGCGGCGTGGCGTTGCGGGAAGAGCGGTGCGGGAGGATACGTCAACGGACTGCGGCGCGGGCAAGATCATACACGGTGTCGGGATCCAGATCGCGCAGGCATTTGAAATGTCCGAGTGGACATTCCCGCTTGAAGCAGGGGCTGCACGCGATCTCGATCCGGGCGACCTTTGCAACCGGGGACAGCGGGGGCGTATAGACCGGCGAGGAAGATCCGAACAGCGCGACCACGGGTACTCCGACGGCCGCAGCGGCGTGCATGAGCCCGGAGTCGTTGCTGACCACCACGGCGGCCAACGAGAGGAGATCGATGGCGGTGCCGAGATCGGTGCGCCCGGTGAGATCCCGGATGAACGGTGCCCCGTCGCCTGCCGCGCGAAGCACCGCGTCCGCCGCGAGGCGGTCATTGGGCGACCCGATGATCCACACCTGCAGGCCGCTTTCCAAAAACCGCCCGGCGAGGTCGGCAAAATGCGTCGGCGGCCAGCGCTTCGCCGGACCGAATTCCGCGCCCGGACACAGGATCGCAATGCGTCGGCGCGGACGAAGGTTCATCGCGTGGACGGCAGCCGTGCGATTGGCCACGTTCGGGACGAGCTTGGGCGCCGGGGGCATCGGTACGAGTTCGCCAGGCTTGGCGACCAGCGCCGCGAACCGATCCACCAGGCGCGAGAGCTCCCGTCGTCGCAGGTGGCGCACGTCGTTCAGCAAGCCCCAGCGCGCCTCGCCCCGATACCCGGTACGTCGCGGAATGCGCGCCAGCCAGGGGATCAGCGCCGACTTCCACGAGTTCGGTAGCACGAGCGCGCGGGTGTAGCGCGGTTGGCCCTTCCCATCTTGCAGCGTGCGGGCGACCGCGCGGCGCGCAGGGAGGTCCAAGCGCCCGTGGCCGAGCGGGTTGTCGATGATCCGCCCGATGCCGCGCATGCGGGCGTATACCGGCGCACACCACGCCGGTGCCAGGACGTCCACTACCGGATCCTCGAACGGCTCGCGCAAAAGCGCAATCACCGGCTCGGAAAGGATGGCGTCTCCCACCCACGACGGCGCAACCACCAGGATGCGCTCGGTCACGCGCTCATCCGGGGGGCGCGGCGTAATGCGGGCGGGGGGTAGCGCCTGCGCTCAATGATGGCCCACGGGCAGACCGCCGGCGAGGCGATAGCGGGTGCCGCAATAGGGGCAGCGCGTCTCGCCGTTCTCGGCGAACTGCAAGAACACGCGAGGGTGCGACGACCACAGGGGCATCGCCGGATTCGGACAGAAGACCGGGACGTCAGCGGGCGCGACGGCGACCACCGGGTTGGTGGCCTCGACGGGGCGGGTGTCGGTCATATCGGGGTCAGCCATTCCTGGTGCAGCGGGTTGCGGCCACCCACGGTGTCGAAAAAGAGCTGCTGCAACCGGGCCGTCACCGGACCGCGATGCCCGGCGCCGATCTGCCGGTTGTCGAGCTCCCGGATCGGCGTGACTTCCGCGGCTGTTCCGGTGAAGAACGCTTCGTCGGCGCAATATACTTCGTCGCGGGTGATGCGCCGCTCCACCACGGCAATGCCGAGATCCTTGGCCAGCGTGAAAATCGTGTCGCGGGTGATTCCGCGCAACGCACCCGACGACAGGTCCGGAGTATGCAGCTCGCCGCCCTGGACCAGAAAGATGTTCTCCCCCGATCCCTCGGACACGTAGCCCTGCGGGTCGAGGAGCAGCGCCTCGTCGTAGCCGTCGTGCGTGGCCTCCTGGTTGGCCAGGATGGAGTTGAGATAGTTGGCGCAGGCCTTGGCGCCCGTCATGGTGATGTTCACGTGGTGGCGCGTGAACGACGAGGTCTTGACCCGGATGCCCTTCTCCAGGCCATCGGCGCCCAGGTAGGCGCCCCAGGGCCAGGCGGCGATGGCGACGCGCACCGGGTTCGACTTCGCCGCAACGCCCATCGCCACCGATCCGTAAAAGGCGATCGGCCGGATGTAGCACGATTCGAGGCGATTGTCGCGAACGCAGGCGAGCTGGGCGGCGTCGAGCTCTTCTGCGCTGAACGGAATCTTCATGCAGAAGATGTGGGCCGAACGGAACAGTCTCCGGGTATGGTCGTGCAGCCGGAAGATAGCCGGGCCTTTCGCGGTGGCGTAGGCGCGTACGCCCTCGAACACTCCCATGCCGTAGTGCAGGGTATGGGTCAGCACATGGGTCGTGGCATCGCGCCACGGCACCATCTTGCCGTCGTACCAGATGAATCCATCGCGGTCAGCCATCGACATGGCGTCGTCTCCAAGCGCTCACAAACCTCGATTTTAGCCGAATCGGCGGGTTTTCCCGGTCCGATCGTCGGGGGCCTGCCGCTGTGCACCGCCGATGGCGTGCCAATCCACCCGCGGCTCCGGCGATCGAAACAGGTCTCGCGTCATGACTGTCGCCAAGCGCCGTCGCGCCGACCGCGAACCTCGCTGGACGGATCGATTCCGCAGCGACGCTCTGGCGCGGCGCCTGTGGTTGCATCGCCAGATCGAACGCTGGCCGACGCGCCGGGCACAAACGAAGGCAGACTAGCGAAGCTCGTGCCAGGATGCGCCGAACACGGTGTGCCACAACGTGCCGACGGCCGCGCGATGGTCTGCCTCGTCCTCGCGTGGCACCCGCGCCTCGCCGACCCCGGTCAGCCGCAGCTGGTGCTGCCGCCGCCGATAGTGACGATACGCGTCGGCCGCCGCGCCCGCCGCCGGCACCGGGATCAGCACGAGATCGGCGGCGATGCCGAGCAGCGCGATATTGCCGACATTCCGGGTGAGTGCGGGGTGCCTGTGTGCGTGGGCGAGCACGAGGTATTGAACTGCGAATTCGACGTCCACCATCCCGCCGGAATCGTGCTTGAGGTCGAAGAGCGCGGTGGGATTGGGATGACCGTCGTGCAGCTTTCGCCGCATCTCTACCACCTCGTCAAGCAACTTGGCAGAGTCTCGTGGCAGCCGCAGTATGCGCTCGCGCTCGGACTCGAGCTGGTTGCCGAGTGTTGCATCGCCGGCGACGAACCGCGCGCGGGTCAGCGCCTGGTGCTCCCAGGTCCATGCATGGTCCTGCTGATAGCGAACGAAGCTTCGTATCGACGTCACGACGAGGCCCGACGCGCCATCGGGGCGCAGGCGCAGATCGGTTTCGTAAAGCGCCCCGCCGGCGGTCGTGCTGGTGAGCCACGTCACGAGACGGCGCGCGAGGCGCGTATAGAGCTCAACCTTGCCGTCGGCGGGGTCATCGTACAGAAAGACGAGATCGAGATCGGATGCGTAGCCGAGCTCCTTGCCACCGAGCTTCCCGTAGCCGACCACCGCAAAACGAGGCGGAGCGGCGTCGACCCCAGCCACGAGCCGCCACACTTCGCGCAGTGCCGCGGCGATGATGATGTCCGCCAGTGCGGAGAGGTGATCGGCGAGGCGCTCGACCGTCAGCAGTCCAGCCAGGTCCTGCGCCAGGAGCCGGAACGACTGGGCATGCTGGAAGTGCCGCAGCGCATCCATTTGCCGTTCGGCATCACCCGCGCGGTCGGCGAGCATCCGGTCGAGCTCCTGTCGCCAGGCGGACCCGTCGACCTCGGCGAGGAGCACCCGCGCGTCCAGCAGTTCGTCGAGCAGCAGCGGGTGACGGGTAAGATAGTCCGCCGCCCACGCCGACGCAGCCATCAGTTCGGCCAGGCGAGGCAGCAGCGGCGGGTGTTCGACGAGCAGGGCCAGGTAGGCACTGCGCCGGCTGACCGTCTCGAGCAACGCCAGGAGTCGGACAAACACGGTTTGGGCGGAGCCCGTGGGACCATCCGGACAGGATGCCGCTTCGAGCAGCTGTGGAAGAAGGGCATCGAAGCGATCGCGCGACAGCGCCGGCAGTTGCAGGTAGCGGCCGCTCGTGCGCACGCGTGCCAGCAGGGCGAGCAGGGCGTCCGGATCGTCGAAGCCGGCGGTCGCCAGCGCACTCCTGGCGGGTTCGTGGCTGAACTCTTCTCGCCAGATCGATGTGAACGTCGCCCGGCGGTTGGTGCCGTGGGTGTCGTCGCCTGCGACCGAATCGTCGCCGCCGTCGGGTTCCGGACCGCCGAAGATCGCCGCGAAGTGGGTGTCGACGGCGCGCCGCTGCGCCTCCAGCATGGCTTCGAAAGCGGCAACGTCGGTGCAGTGCATCGCCGCTGCGAGGGCAGCACGCTCTGCCGGCGGCTCCGGCAAGAGCTGGGTCTGCTGGTCATCGCGGTACTGCAGGCGGTGCTCGACGTCGCGCAGAAAGACGTAGGCGTCGCGTAGCGCCGTGGTCGCCGCCTCGGGCAGTAGCTTGCGCGCGCTGATGGCGTCGAGCGCCGGCAGGGTGCCACGGACCTGCAGGCCGGGCTCCCGGCCGCCGCGCACGAGCTGGATTGCCTGCACTGTAAACTCGACTTCGCGGATACCCCCCGGACCGAGCTTCACGTTCGCCGCGTAGTCGCGCCGCTTGCCCTGTTCACGAATCTGCCGATGGATGTCGCGCAGGCCCTCGTAGGCGTCGAAATCGAGATACTTGCGAAAGACGAACGGCGTGACGATCGCCGCCAGCGCCTCGTGGGCATCGCCGGTGAGCGGCCGGGCCTTCAGCCACGCGTAGCGCTCCCAGGCACGGCCCTGGGTGATCAGGTACTGCTCCAGCGCCGACAACGGCACGGCGAGCGGTCCGCTTTCCCCGTAAGGCCGCAGGCGCATGTCGACCCGGAATACGTAACCGTCACCCGTGACTTCGTGCAGCGCCGCGATCACGCGTCGCCCGAGGCTCTCGAAGAACTCGCGTGCCGAAACCGTACGGTGGCCATCGGTCTCGCCTTCCTCGGGATAGACGAACACCAGGTCGACGTCGGAAGAGACATTGAGCTCGCCGCCGCCGAGCTTGCCCATGCCGATCACGATCATGCTTTGGGCATCGCCCGCGACGCTGCGCGGCGTGCCGTGCCGTGCGGCGAGCGCGCGATGGTGAAACTCCACGGCGACCTCGAGCGCGAGTTCGGCGAGACGGGTCATGACGGAGCACACTTCCCGCAGATCGGCGCGGCGCGTGAGATCGCGTGCCATAGTGTGCAAGAACGCGCGGCGGCGCAGGTTGCGCAGTGCCCCACCTAGCGCGACCGGATCGTCCCCGGAAGCCGCCCTGACAACCCCGCTCGACTCGCGTGCCCAGTCGAAGGGCGACGCCAGGGCCTCCGCCAGCCAAGCCCGGTCGTCGGGATGGGCGGTGAGCGCGCGTGCGGCGTAATGACTGAACTGGAGGTCGGCGAGCAAGTCCATGCGATGGGCGGCGCGTCGCCCGGGCGGGCAGCGGCGGCCCCGCGGAGGACCGAGGCTGCCGCGCCCTTCCGCTACAATGGAGCCGGACGTCGTCTATTATGCCTGTCCCTCGCGTGCTGACCCGCGCTCCCTCTGTCGTCGCCGCCGCGCTGAGTCGCTTTGCGCGGGCATTGGCACAGGCCGCAGTGCTGGGGGTCGGCCTGTTCGCGATGCTGCTGCTCGTGGTGCGCCTGGTGGTGTTTCCGAACATCGATCGTTACCGCGACACCATCACTGCGGCGATCGGCGCGCAAATCGGCCAGTCCGTCGAGATCGATGCGCTCACCACGGGCTGGGACGGCTGGAACCCGAAGCTCGTGATCAGTGGTTTGCGGCTCCGTCCTGCACGGGGACCCGCCACCGCCGACGCGGACCCTCCGGTTGCACCGCTGCTCGAATTGCCGCGCGTGGCATTGACGGTCGCCTGGACGTCCCTGCCGTTTCTAGACCTGCGCCTCACGCAGTTTGCGATCGACGCCCCGCGTCTCGCCGTGCGCCGCGACGAGAGGGGCGTCGTGCACATCGCCGGGATCGAGATCGACCCCGCAGAGGCGGGCGATGACGGGGGGTTCGCCGAATGGCTGCTGCGCCAACCCGAGATCATCGTGCGTGACGCCCTCATCACGTGGACGGACGCGCAGCGCGACACGCCGCAGCTGGTGCTCGACAAAGTCAACTTCAGGCTGGAAAACCGCCTGGGACGCCACCGCTTCGGCCTGACGGGCAGTCCGCCTCCCGAGATTGCGGCGCCGATCGACCTGCGTGGCGAGTTCACCCGGCTATCGTCCCGGGATTGGCAGCGCGCCGACGGCCGGCTGTATGTGCGTCTGGACTATGCCGATCTCGCGGCATGGCGCGAGTGGCTCCCCCTTCCGATCGCGCTCGAGCGCGGCAAGGGGGCGCTGCGCGCCTGGTTCACGTTCGCGGCGGGTCAGGTCCACGAGGTGTACGCCGACCTGGAGCTCGCCGACGTGCGCAGCCGACTTGCACCCGACTTGCCGATCATCGCGCTGGCACACGTGGCTGGCCGGGCCGGTTGGCGCCAGCGTGCGGGGACCCGCGAGCTGCTCGGACGGGAATTCGGCGTCGTCACGGCGGATGGACACGTCCTGGCGCCCACCAATCTCTCGCTGGTGCTGCGCGATGGCACGGGAGGCGCTCCGGCAGGGGGTCGGCTGCAATTCGACCGCCTCGAGCTCGCTCCCGCGCACGCGCTTGCCGCGCACGTGCCGCTGCCGAAGCGTTGGCGCGCTGCACTCGACGCATGGCAACCGCGTGGCACGGTAACCCACGGTGACGCACAGTGGCAGGGAACGCCGGATGCCCCGACGCATTACGAGGTCAGCGCCGACCTGGCCGGCGCAGGCGTCGTCGCGCACGGAGCATGGCCCGGCGCCACGAACCTCACGGGGGGACTCAAGGCGACTGCCCAGGGCGGGGTGGTCAAGCTCGACACCCGCAACGCCTACCTCCAGGTGCCGAGCTACCTCGCCGATCCCGTGCCACTTGATGGCGTGCGCGGCGACATCGTCTGGACGCGTGCCGGGGATCGCCTCACGATCCGTATCGATGATCTCGGGGTGACCAGCGCCGACGCATCGGGCAAGGTCCGCGCGCGCTATCGCTCGCTGCCGAACGGGCCAGGTGAGCTCGATCTGGATGTCGCGCTCATGAGGGTGAACGCCGAGGCGCTACCGAGGTACCTACCCACCTTCCTGAGACCGACCCTGCGCGAGTGGTTGGTGCGCGCGATCAAGCCTGGCAAGATCGACGAGGGGCGGCTCAAGGTGAAGGGCGATCTTGCCAATTTCCCCTTCGTCGACGACCGGCAGGGCACCTTCGCGATCGCGCTCAAGGGACGCGGCTTCGGCCTCGACTATTCGAGTCGCTGGCCTGCGCTCTCCGACGTGGACGGCGAGGTCCACTTCAATGGCACTGGCTTGCGCATCGACGCGGCGCGGGGTGCGATCTATGGCGTCACCATCGGCAACACGACGGCATCGATCCCGGATTTCCGCGATCCGGTCCTCCAGGTCGAAGGCGAGGCGAGCGGTCCGACCGCGGACTTTGTGCGCTTCATGGGCGAGAGCCCGGTCGGGGATTGGACGGGGCAGTTCACGCGCGGCGCCAAGACAGCGGGCGACGGTCACCTCGGGCTCAAGCTGGTCCTGCCTCTCCGGGCCCTGGAGAACAGCCGGGCGACGGGGGATTTCACGTTCCTGAGTAACCAGCTCGCGCTGGTGGGCGTGCCGGTCCTCGATCAACTCAATGGACACCTGGCGTTCACCAATCGCGAACTGCGGGGACGCGATCTCACCGCCGACGCGCTGGGTGGACCGGTGCGCATCGCGGTCGGCACGGGCGACGGGCGTACGCGGGTCATGGCGTCGGGCAAGTCCGACATCCAGGCGGTGAGTCGCCAGTTCGAGCTCGCCTTCGGGGAGCGCGTGCGGGGGACGACCGACTGGACGTTTGCGCTCGACGCACGCAGCGAAGGTTCGTCCTGGACGGTGGAAAGTCCGCTCACCGGCGTCGTCATCGACCTGCCGCCGCCACTGGCCAAGAGCGCGACGCAAATGCTGCCCATGCGGATCGAGCGGCCCGCGAGCCGCAATCCGCAGGAGGACTTGCTCATCGGCTCTTTCGGGGACGTTGCGCATTTTTCCGCTCATCGCCGCATCGATGCGACGGGCACCCGCGTGGACCGGGCGGTTGTGGCGATCGGCGGGGCATCGCGCGAACCGGATGCTCGGTCAGTGCGTCCGGGGCTATGGCTGAGGGCGCAGCTCGCGGCGCTCGACGTCGATGAATGGCTGGCGATCGAGCGTCCCGATGCTCGCGGTGCTGCGGCAACCATGGCCCCAGGGATCGACGAGCTCACCCTCGCCGGCGTCGATATCGATGCCGGGCGGCTGACCGTGCTGGGTCGGCAGTTCACCGCCATCAAGGTGGGCGGCCGACGCATTCAGGACCAGTGGCGCATGGAGCTTGCAGGGCAGGAGGTCGCGGGCACGGCGACCTGGTCGCCGCCTTCCGCGAACGCGCCCAACGGCCGGGTGATGGCGCGTCTCGCCCGCCTCAGTCCGCCACCGGCGCGCGAACCGGTACCCGGCGCGAGCGCGTCGGCGAGCGGCGTCGATCATGGTGCCGCACATTGGCCCGAGCTCGATGTTGCAGCGGAGACGTTCGTCTCGAAGGACCGGGCACTCGGCCGCCTCGAACTGCTCGCGCAGCCGCGTTCAGGCGATTGGCGTATCGAACGATTGCTACTCGCCAACGAGGCCGGCCGCATCGAGGCGAGTGGCGCATGGCATTCCACCGCCCGCCCGGATCGCACCGAGCTCGACGTGGCGCTCGATGCGCAGGACGGTGGCGAATTCCTCGCCCGATTCGGCCACCCCGGGACCGTGCGGGGTGCGCCGACCCGCATCACGGGAAGGCTGGCGTGGACCGGCGACCCCAGTGACTTCGACTACCCGACCCTCTCCGGCGCGCTGCGGGTCGAGGTCGGAAACGGGCGCTTCATGAAGATCGAGCCGGGGATCGGCAAGCTGCTCGGCGTGCTGTCCCTGCAGGCATTGCCGCGGCGGATCACGCTCGATTTTCGCGATGTGTTCAGCGAAGGCTTCACGTTCGACCGGGTTGCCGGGAACGTGCGCGTCGCGCAGGGCGTGATGAGCACCGACGATCTCCGCCTGACGGGGCCGTCTGCGCAGGTGGCCATTGCCGGGGAGGCGGACCTCGGCAAGGAAACCCAGCGCTTACGGGTGCGCGTCCAGCCGACGCTATCGGCGGGCGTGTCGGCAGGTGCGGCACTGCTCTTCCTGGCGAATCCGGTGATCGGCGCTGCGGTGGGAGCGGGATCGTTGCTTGCCCAGAAAGTGCTCCGCGACCCCATCGAGCAGATCTTCAGCTATGAATATGTCGTCACCGGCGGCTGGTCGGATCCGTTGGTGAATCGCGGGACGACCGCCACCGCCGCGGTGCCCGGGGAAGCGTCGGTGAAGTGAACGGGGCCGGCAAGCCACGCCGGCCGCGAGGATCGGGAGAGATCGAGACATGAACCTGCGAGCGGGCAACCCGCCGTTTCGAGTGGGTGCCGTACAGATGGTGTCGGGACCCGACGTCGCGGCAAACCTGGCCGTCGCGGCGCCGCTGATCGGCGCCGCGGTCGGACAGGGAGCACGGTTGGTGGTGCTGCCCGAGTATTTCGGGATCTTCGGCGAACGCGCGACCGACAAGGTCGATGCCAAGGAGATCGACGGCGACGGCCCGCAACAGCGATTCCTCGCCGAGCAGGCGCGGCACCACGGCATCTGGCTGATCGGCGGTACCGTGCCGATCGCCTGCGACGACCGCGCCCGGGTGCGCAGCGCCTGCCTCGTCTACGCACCGGATGGGGAGCGCGTGGCGCGGTACGACAAGATCCATCTTTTCGCCTTCACGCGCGGCGAGGAGCGCTACGACGAAGGTCGAACCATCCAGCCGGGGACTGAACGGCAGACTTTCGACATACCCATCGGCAAGGTTGGCTTATCGGTGTGCTACGACGTCCGCTTTCCGGAGCTGTATCGTGGCCTGGGAGAGGTTGCGCTGATCCTCGTCCCGGCTGCGTTCACGGCCACGACCGGCGCGGCGCACTGGCACCTGCTGCTGCGTGCGCGTGCGGTGGAGAACCAGTGCTATGTGCTGGCGGCCGCGCAGGGCGGTGTGCACGGCGGGCGGCGGCGGACGTATGGCCACTCGTTGCTGATCGATCCCTGGGGCGAAATCGTTGCGGAGCACGACGACGGTCCAGGTGTGGTCGTCGGCGACGTCGACCCCGCGCGCGTCGCGGCGGTGCGGACCGAGCTTCCGGCCCTCGGCCACCGGGTGTTCACCCACGGGCTCTGACCCGGGGAAGGGGGTGGCCCTGGTCAGGCCGGAGCTCAGGCGCCGGCGGGTTCCGCAGCGGGGCGGGCGGCGCCTTGTTTCTGGTCCCCTTGCTCCTGCTGCTTGAACCAGCGGCGCAGGAAGAACATCAGCACGCCGAAACCGATCACCGCCGCGCCGATGACCCAGTAGTTGATGGTCGAGGTATCGGACAGCGCCCGCTTCAGCTGATCGCCGAAGATGCTGGTCGCTACGGTGCCGGGCAGCATCGCCAGGAACGTGCCGATGACGTAGTCGCGATATGAGATGCGGATAGCGCCGGCGACCATGCCTTCCACTGCAAAGGGGGCGACGGGCACGACACCGACGGCCACCACCGCCAGGATGCCGCGCTTGCGGAGCATATGCGACATGCGATTGAGCCGCTCGCCGGCCAGGCGACGGACGCGATCGCGCGACATCTGCCGACCGATGAAAAAATTCACCGTCGCAGCCAGCATGATGCCGGCAAGGCTGTAGCCCAATCCGAGCATGGGTCCGAACACGATCACGGCGAACAACGTGATCAGGGGCCGCGGAAAGAGGGTGATGGCCGCAGGGATGTGAGCGAGCACGATGCCGATGGCAACCCACGGCGTACCGCGGACGTGCTCGGCCCATGCCGTGACGCGCTTCGGTTCCAGGAACTCCGAGAGCGGGGTGAAGCGCCAGGCCGCCATGAGCGCGGCGATGATGACCGCCCCTATGGCAATCTTGCCCCAGGGCAGTCCCTTGCGGCGATGCTCCTCGACGTCGGGCGAGAACTCGTCGATGAGTTGGTCGAGCGAGACTGGCTTTTCCGGATCGGCCACGGACGCGAGGTCGATGGCGGTGTCGGGGTAATCGGGCACGTCATCGAGCACCCGCAGGGTCCGCTCGGTGCATTGCAACGAACGAATCGCGGCATGCAGGGACCCCGCCTTCTCGATGGCCTGGCGCACATTGCCGATCTGCACGCCGAGGTGCTCGGCCAGGAGTCCATCGCGGAAGTCGCGCACGGCGCGTCGCTGCTCCCCACTCGACGCCGCGAAGGTAAGATCGCATTCGGTGTCGAATCCCATCGAGCGGTTCGAGGCGTTGGCCGAGCCGATCCGCAACAGCACGTCGTCGACGATCGTTACCTTGGAATGCACGTCGATGCAGGTCTTTTCGGCGAGGCCTTCGATATGCGGGTAATACACCTCGAAGCGGCCGGACCGGTCGGCGCGGTGGAGGTCTCGGATAAGACGCGTACGCAGCACCTCCATGGTGTGCTCCTCGAGCCAGCCGTGGCTAAGCAGGCGCGTGACCACCACGATTTCCGGCGCGTCGGGCTCCTTGAGGCGGGCTTCGAGCGCCTTGCCGATGCGCTCGGAGGTGAAGTACTGGTTCTCCATGTAGATGTAATCGCGCGCAGCCGCGATCATGTCGACGAAGAGCGCCTCGATCTCGCGGACTTCCTCGGTCGTGTCGGTTTTGGGCACCGTGCGCGAGACCGCGACCTCGACATCCATGAGTCGCGGCTCGACAGCCTCCGGCCACGGGTCATGCTTGCCGTGGACGCCGGGCAGCACCTTGCCCGTCGCGCGCTGCCAGCGCTCGCGGGCGATGCCGGCGAGCGCCCGCGCGACCTCACCGTCGACCATCGCCATCACATCGTGAAAGGGTGGGTAGGGCTGGCCCGCGGCGGTGCGGCGCTCGTCGTTGGGCTGATGGGCGCAGGTGTCCCAGCGGCGGCAGGTGAGATCGAGTCCACCACAGAAGGCGAGCGCATCGTCGACCACGACGATCTTCTGATGATGCGAGCCCCCGACGGGGTGCGTATTGTCGTAGTTAAGGTGGACGCGACGGCGCGGCTTCCAGCCCATCCCATACAACGGCCGCGTTTCGCGATCGGTCCCGAACACCAGCGGATAGTCCCAGTCGAGGATATACACCTCGAGGCCACGGCGTGCCTTGACGAGCGCATTGAGAAAGTCGCCGAGCTGGGTCTGCGTGGCCGGCGCATTGGCGTCCCACGCCAGATGGGTGCGGCTGTCGAAGTCCCAGCCGATAATAATGATCGACTCGCGCGCGGCCTGCGCGGCCTGCATGAAGGCGCTGAAATAGTCCTCCGCGTCGACCAGCATGGCGACACGCGCGGCCTGCGCCACGGCCATGCAATTGGTCCCAGGATCGAACAAGGCGCCGTCATGAACGCCCCGGCCCGCGTCCCGCGAGTGAGCAGTTTTTTCGCCCTGGCGGAGAAAGGTTGCCCGTGACCCGGATGGTTCCGCGGCCGATGGGTGGGCCAGGCGCTCGGTGCTGTTGTTGTCCATGGGCATGGGGACTATCGAAGGGGATTGCTCGCAAACCCCATGCCATGCGTGCGCGCGAGCGGCGGCATGGTGCGGCGCTAACGTCCCCGGAGCAGGATCAGCACCGCGCCGCCTCCGCCGGCGTGGGGCGGCGCTTCACTGTAGGCCAGCACGTCGTCCCAATGCGCCAGCCACTTGCGCACCTTGCCCTTCAGCACGGGCTCGCGATTCGGCGAGGTCAGCCCCTTGCCATGCACGACCCGCACGCAGCGATAGCCGCGCTGCCGCGCCTCGTAGAGAAAATCGGCGAGTACGTCGCGCGCCTCGTCGGCGGTATGGCCGTGGAGGTCGAGCTCGGCCTGCAACGACCAATGGCCGCGCCGCAGCTTGCCCAGCACGTCGGTGCCGAGCCCCGGCCGTACGAACGTCTGTCCGGCCTCGAGCTCCTGGCCGATCTGCCACGTCAAGGGCGCCGGCTCGGCCCCGTACTTCGATTCGAGTAAGGCGTCGCGCTCGTCGGCCAGGCGCTGGGCCGGTACCGGCGCGGGACGCGGCTGCTCGATGCGTGCCCGAGTCGACGGTGGCAGGCGGCGGACGTCGGCGAAGGCGGCCGCGAGGTCGATGTCGCCGGTCGCATGCTTGGTACCCGCGATCACGCGTTGCGGCGAAACCGTTCGGCCGGGGCGGGATTCCGGAGCCGGCTTGCGGCCGGCTGCACGGTCGGTGGGGGCGGAGGAAGAGGGGGGGCGCGCGACCGCCTGGCTGGACGCCGCGCGCGCCGCCTCGAGCAGGCGTTTCAGATCCTCGAGTTTGGCCACGTCACGCGCGCCGGCATCGATTCAGAGGGTCTCGAGGTACGCCTCGGCGTCCAGTGCCGCCATGCAGCCGCTTCCCGCCGAAGTCACGGCCTGCCGGTAGACATGATCGGCAACGTCGCCCGCCGCGAACACACCGGGGATGCTCGTCGCCGTCGCGTTGCCCTCGCTACCGCTCTTGACCTTGATATAGCCGCCGTTCATGGCGAGCTGACCCTCGAAGATCGCCGTGTTCGGCGTGTGGCCGATGGCGATGAAGATGCCGTTGACCACGAGCTCCTGGGTGCTGCCCGAGCGCGCGTCGCGCAACCGCGCCCCGGTGACGCCGGACTTGTCACCCAGCACTTCGTCCAGGGTGTGATGCCACACGACCTCGACATTGCCGGTGTCGCCGGTCTTGGCGAGCAGCCGGTCGACCAGGATCGCCTCCGCACGAAAACGGTCGCGGCGATGGATGACGGAGACCTTGCGGGCAATGTTGGAGAGGTACAGCGCCTCCTCGACCGCGGTATTGCCCCCGCCGATAACGGCGACGTCCTGCCCCTTGTAGAAAAACCCGTCGCAGGTCGCGCAGGCCGAGATGCCCTTGCCCATGTAGGCGGTCTCGGAAGGCAGGCCGAGATAGCGCGCCGACGCGCCCGTGGCCACGATGAGCGCATCGCAGGTGTATTCCCCGCTGTCGCCGACCATCCGGAGTGGGCGCTCGTCGAGCTTGGCGGTGTGGATGTGATCGAAGACGATCTCGGTTTCGAAGCGCTCGGCATGTTGCTGGAACCGCTGCATGAGCTCCGGCCCCTGCACGCCGGCGAAGTCGGCCGGCCAGTTATCCACGTCGGTGGTGGTCATGAGCTGGCCACCCTGGGCGAGGCCCGTGATGAGCACCGGCTTGAGATTGGCGCGGGCCGCGTAGACGGCGGCGGTGAAGCCGGCCGGACCCGACCCGAGGATGAGAAGACGTGCGTGCTTCGCGGACATGCCGATTCCGATCGGGGAGGTAACGTTGGATTTTAACCGAAGGGCCCACAGGAGCCCCGGGTGGTACCCAGGTGAAGACGCCAGCACCGCCACCGCCGATGTACAATCCCACGCGTGAAGATCACGCCGCAAATGCATGTTTTTCAACCGCCCCAATCCCCGCTCGCGTCGCGGTAGCGCGACGGCGATAGCCTCCGGGCCGACCTTGTCGCCCCGTTTTGCCCGGCTGGTCCGCGAGGCCTGGTGGCTCCTGGTCGTCGCGGCGATCGTGTGGCTCACACTGGTGCTCGGCAGCTACGTCCGGACCGATCCTGGCTGGTCGACCACCGGCAACGGCTCGGACGTCGCCAACCGCGGCGGGATCGCCGGGGCCTGGCTTTCGGATCTCCTGCTTTATCTGTTCGGTCTTTCCGCTTGGTGGTGGGTCATCGCCGGACTGGTGCTGGTGGTGGCGGGATACCGGCGCATCCGCCACCCGGAGCTTGCCCGCGAGCACCCATTGGGCCTGGGAGTGCTCGGGTTCGGCCTGGTGCTGATCACCAGTGCCGCTCTGGAGGCCCTGCGGATGGTGGTAGTGCCGATGACGCTTCCCGCGCGCCCGGGTGGGGCGCTGGGTGACATCGTTGGGGGCGGCCTTGGCAAGGCCATCGGTTTCAACGGAGCCACCCTGTTCCTGCTTGCGCTCTTTGCCGCCGGCTGGTCGCTGTTCTCCGGCATGTCGTGGTTACGCCTTATGGAGCGGGTGGGCGCTGGTGTCGAACTCGGCCTGCTGTGGCTGCGGCGCAGCTTCGAGGAGCGCGCCGATCGCAAGGCAGGCGCCCAGGCTGCGGCCGAGCGCGTGGCGATCGTCGAGCAGGTGAAGCACGACATGCCGGAGCACGAACCGGTGGTGGTAGTGCCGCCGCTGCTGGAGGTCGTCAAATCGGAACGAGTGGTCAAGGAGAAGCAGCGTCCGCTTTTCCAGGAGCTGCCGGACTCGCCGCTGCCGCCGCTGGCGCTCCTCGAGGATGCCCCGCCCTCGACCGACGCGCTGGTCAGCGCCGAGACCCTCGAGTACACCTCGCGGTTGATCGAGCGCAAGCTCGCCGACTTCGGCGTCGCGGTGAAGGTGCTCGCGGCCTACCCCGGGCCGGTAATCACCCGTTACGAGATCGAGCCTGCGGTGGGTGTAAAGGGCGCGCAGATCGTCAACCTGATGAAGGACCTGGCGCGGGCGCTGTCGGTGGTGTCGATCCGGGTGGTGGAAACGATCCCTGGCAAGGCCTGCATGGGCCTCGAGTTGCCGAATCCCAAGCGCCAGATGGTGAAGCTGGTGGAGATCCTGTCCTCGGCGGTCTACAACGATTCGGCGAGTTCCCTGGCGCTGGCCCTGGGCAAGGACATCGCCGGCAAGCCGGTGATCGCCGACCTCGCACGCATGCCGCACCTGCTGGTGGCAGGGACGACGGGATCGGGCAAGTCGGTGGCCGTCAATGCCATGATCCTGTCGATTCTCTACAAGGCCGAGCCCAAGAACGTGCGGCTCATCCTGATCGACCCCAAGATGCTGGAACTGTCGGTCTACGAGGGAATTCCCCATCTGCTCGCGCCGGTGGTCACCGACATGAAGCTCGCCGGCAATGCCCTCAACTGGAGCGTCGGCGAAATGGAGCGACGCTACAAGCTGATGTCGACCCTGGGCGTCCGCAACCTGGCAGGCTACAACACCAAGGTCGTCGAGGCCAAGAAGGCCGGCAAACCGCTCACCAATCCGTTCTCCCTGACACCCGACCAGCCCGAGCCGATCGAGGAGATGCCGGTGATCGTGGTGGTGATCGACGAGCTTGCCGACCTGATGATGATCACCGGCAAGAAGATCGAGGAATTGATCGCGCGAATCGCGCAGAAGGCCCGCGCGGCGGGCATCCACCTCATCCTTGCCACCCAGCGCCCCTCGGTGGATGTCATCACGGGTCTCATCAAGGCCAACATCCCATCGCGTATCGCGTTCCAGGTCGCGAGCAAGATCGATTCGCGGACCATCCTCGACCAGATGGGAGCGGAGACTCTGCTCGGACAGGGGGATATGCTGTTCATGCCGCCCGGGACCGGGCTTCCGCAGCGGGTGCATGGTGCCTTCGTGTCCGATGCCGAGGTGCATCGCGTCGTCGAGCACCTCAAGGCAAGCGGTGTGACACAGTACCTCGATGGCATTCTCGAGGGAGGGACCCTCGATGGCGCCGGCGACGGCGCAAGCATCGAGGGGGCGGACGGGGAGGCGGACCCGATGTACGACCAGGCGGTGCAGGTCGTGCTGCAGACGCGGCGGCCATCGATCTCCCTCGTACAGCGACATCTTCGCATTGGCTACAACCGTGCCGCCCGGCTGATCGAGCAGATGGAACGCTCCGGACTCGTCTCGGCCATGCAGACCAACGGCAACCGCGAGGTCCTGGTGCCGGCGGGAAAGGGTGACGGATGAGGGATCTGCCGCTGCGGGTAAGGCAGCTGTGGTTCGTCTTGTCGGGGTGGGTGATCGCGACCACGGCACTTTCGGGTCCCGTGCTGGTCTATCGCGAAGGCGAGGCGTGTCCGCGCGACCGCCCTGCTGATGCACCACGGCTTGCGGAGGGACAGGTGATCGCCCGGGCTCGCGCCCTGCTGCCGCGCGACTTCTGCGGGCCCTCGACCTTCGTGAGCGGCTGCGATTTCGAGCCGGAATCGGCCTTCGACTCCTGGCGGGTCTACGTACGGCAATACAAGCTGGCCGATGGCGCGCGGCGTTATGGCGGACTCGATCACTCCTACGTGGTGCTCGATGCCGTCGGCAACTGCATGGCCAATATTCCGGGAACGTGAAGGCGTCGATGAATTTCAGAGGCCGTACTGTGGTGCTGGTCGTCGCCCTTGGCGCGGGCATGCTGGGTGCTGTCGGCGTGGCCGGTGCCGCGGGGCTCGACCAGTTGCGCGCGTTCCTCGAGAACACCCGCAGTGGTCAGACCCGCTTCGTGCAGACGGTCACCGTCCGTTCCGGGCGGCCCCCGGCGGAGGCGAGCGGGGTATTTGCGTTTGCCCGGCCGGGACGCTTTCGCTGGACCTACGAAAAACCGTTCAAGCAACTCATCGTCGGCGACGGCGAGAAACTCTGGATCTTCGACCAGGACCTGAACCAGGTCATCGTCAAGAAGCTCGGTCAGGCACTGGGCTCGAGTCCCGCAGCCCTCCTCGCCGGGGACAATGCCCTGGAGCGCAACTTTACCCTCACCGGCGGCATCGCCAGCGACGGCCTGGAATGGGTGGTCGCCACGCCCAAGGCCGCGGATTCGGGCTTTCAGGAAGTGCGCATCGGCTTTGCCGACAACCTGCCGCGGCGCATGGACCTCACCGACAGCTTCGGTCAGGTTACGCACCTCGGGTTCACGGGTTTCGAGCGCAATGCGGCGGTCGACACGTCGCAGTTTCGCTTCACGCCCCCCCGTGGTGCCGACGTCGTCGGGGAATGAGCTGGCGCGAAGCCGCGAGCGTTGCGTGCGTGTAGACGCAACACCGCTGTGCCGCGCCGCGGCCTGTTGACGCCCGAGCCTGCGCCGTGGCCAACGATCTCTTCAGCTTACCGTCCACAGCGAACAGCGTTGTCCCGTTGGCCGAGCGTCTGCGACCCGGGAGCCTGGACGACGTGATCGGCCAGCGACACCTCCTGGCGCCGGGCAAGCCGCTCGCCGTAGCCTTCGCCTCGGGCAAGCCGCACTCGATGATCCTGTGGGGTCCGCCCGGCGTCGGCAAGACCACTCTCGCGCGACTGATGGCCGACGCCTTCCATGCCGAGTTCATCGCGCTGTCTGCGGTATTGTCCGGCGTCAAGGACATCCGCGAGGCCGTGGCCCGGGCGCAAGCGACGCTCGCGGCCACCGGGCGGCACACCATCCTGTTCGTCGACGAGGTGCACCGCTTCAACAAGGGGCAGCAGGATGCCTTCCTGCCGTACGTCGAGCAGGGCGTGGTGACGTTCATCGGGGCCACCACGGAGAACCCATCGTTCGAGGTAAACGGCGCCTTGCTCTCGCGCGCGGCGGTGTATGTCCTCGAATCGCTTGGCGAGCCGGAACTGGGCACGCTGGCCGAAAGGGCCATGGCGGCGTCGCTACCGGACGCCGCGCTCACGGAGGAAGCGCGTGATGCATTGGTTGCCTATGCCGATGGCGACGGTCGCCGGCTCATCAACCTGGTGGAGCAGCTCGGCACGGCCGCCGGCGCAGGCCGCCTGGCGCCAATCGATCTCGCGTTCGTGGAAACCACCATCGCCCGCAGCCTGCGGCGTTTCGACAAGGGCGGCGAGGCGTTCTACGACCAGATCTCGGCGCTGCACAAGTCGGTGCGCGGCTCAAATCCCGACGCCGCGCTGTACTGGATGTGCCGCATGCTCGACGGCGGCACCGATCCGCTCTACGTGGGACGGCGGATCGTGCGCATGGCCGCGGAGGACATCGGGCTCGCGGATCCGCGGGCGCTTTCGCTCTCCCTCGCGGCGGTGGAGACCTACGAGCGATTGGGTACGCCGGAAGGCGAACTTGCGCTCGCCGAGGCCGTGATCTACCTCGCCATGGCGCCCAAGTCGAACGCCGTGTACGCGGCGTACAACGCCGCGCGCGCCTTCATCGCCCAGGACGGCTCTCGGCCCGTGCCCCTACGCCTGCGCAACGCGCCAACCCGTCTCATGAAGAATATCGGGTACGGCAAGGGTTATCGCTACGCGCACGACGAGAGCGATGCCTATGCGGCCGGTGAGCGGTACTTCCCCGACGACATGCCGGAAGTGCGCTGGTACGAACCGGTGGACCGCGGCCTCGAGGCAAGGCTTAAGGAAAGGCTGGATGCGTTGCGCCAGCTCGACGAAGCAGCCAAGACCCCCGGGCCCGACGAGGCATGAGCGGGGTGCGGGCGGGGCTGCAACTGCGCTGGCCCTGCTAGAATTCCGCAATGCTCGATATCAACCTTCTGCGCAACGATCTCGGCGGCGTCGCCGAGCGCCTCGCGCGTCGTGGATTTACGCTCGATACCGCTCTGTTCGAGAACCTCGAGGTCCGGCGCAAGGACATCCAGACCCGCACCCAGGAGCTGCAGGCCAAGCGCAATACGCTCTCGAAGCAGATCGGCATTGCCAAGGGCAGGGGCGAAGACGCCTCCGGGCTGATGCACGAGGTGGCAGGACTCCCTGGGCATCTCGCGTCGCTCGAGACGGCGCTCGAGGGCGTGCAGACCGCGCTCCGCGATTTCCTGCTGGGAATCCCGAACCTCACCCATGACAGCGTGCCGGTCGGCCGTTCCGGGGACGACAACGTCGAGGTGCGACGGTGGGGCGCGCCGCGCGAGTACGCATTCGCGGCACGGGATCATGTCGATATCGGCGAAGGCCTCGGGCTGCTCGACTTCGCGACGGCGGCGAAGCTGTCCGGTTCGCGCTTTTCGTTCCTGCGCGGTGCACTGGCGCGCCTGCATCGTGCGCTTGCCCAGTTCATGCTCGACGTGCACACGCGTGAGCACGGCTATACCGAATGCTACACGCCCTATATCGTCAACGCCGACACGCTGGTGGGCACGACCCAGCTGCCCAAATTCGAGGCGGACATGTTCGGCGTGCGGCGCGGCGGCGTGGGTACCGACGAGGCTGCCGCGGAGCGCCTGTATCTCGTCTCGACATCCGAGATCACCCTCACCAATACCGTCCGCGGCGAGATTTTGGCGGCCGATGGCCTGCCGGTCCTGCTCACGGCGCACACCCCTTGCTTCCGGTCGGAGGCGGGGAGCTACGGCAAGGACACCCGCGGCATGATCCGACAGCACCAGTTCGACAAGGTTGAGCTCGTGCAGATCGTCACGCCCGAGCAGTCGTACGCAGCACTCGAAGCCCTGACCGGCCATGCAGAAACGATCCTGCAACGCCTCGATCTCCCTTACCGGGTGATGGCGCTATGCACCGGCGACATTGGCTTCGCCGCAGCCAAGACCTACGACCTCGAGGTTTGGCTGCCGGGCCAATCGGCGTATCGGGAAATATCCTCGTGCTCCAACACCGAGGCGTTCCAGGCGCGACGGATGCAGGCGCGCTACCGCAATGCGCAAGGGAGGCCCGAGTTCGTCCATACGCTGAACGGCTCGGGACTCGCCGTCGGTCGCACGCTGGTGGCCGTGCTGGAGAACTACCAGCGCGAGGACGGCGGCGTGGACATTCCAGCCGCTCTCCAAGCCTACATGGGTGGCATCACGGCGATCCTGCCGCACTAGCGACTTGCATCTGTCCGCGTTCCGCTTTCCCTGCCGTTAGTAGAGGATCGACGGCAAGTAGGCGCCGGCAGGATCGCGATAGGCGCCGCGGGTCATCAAGGTCATCGGCTGGACGATCCGCAATCCTTCGCGCAGGCACCACCGGAGCAGCTCCGCATTGCGGGTCGGGAGCAGCAACCCGGGACCCGCAATCGCATCGGCGGTAGCAATCAACGTTTTTATATCGTCATTGGTCTCGCCGACCGCATGCCCGAAGAAGCCGATGCCGGTGCTGTAGCCGACGATCTTGCCTCCGCGTTCGACGACCCGCGCCTGGCCGCGCGCAATGGCGTCATCGAGTTCCGAGCCGCGGGGATGGCCGAGCAGGCGGGTAGCCAACGCGTTGCATGCCTGCGTGTCGGCGGTGCTGCCGCGTCGAGTGTGCTCCGTATCGCGTTTTCGCTGCGGCACCGGCCCCTGCAACACCGAGAGCGGCTCGCGCGCATCGAACCCGAGCGACGTGTACAGCGCCAGCGATCGGCCGTGGTACGCGGCCTGCACCAGCCGGACACCCGGCATCTGCTGCTGTGCCACGCGCTCGAGAACGGCTTCCATGAGTGCGCGGCCGACTCCGGCGTTCTGCTGCCCTGGATCGACGGTGATCGGCCCGATCCCGCCGATGGGATCGCCTTCCCAGAGAAAGTTGCTGCCGATCACGCCGCCGTCGCGTGTGGCGATCACGCCGTGGATATCGGCGGCGCTCAAGAGATAAGTCGCCAATTCGGCCGCCGCTTCCACGGCCGGAAAGTCCGGGGGAAAGCGGTGTTGGATGGCGATGGCGGCGAAGCCTTCGAAAATGATGCGGGCCACCGGGCCGGCATCGCCGGACGCGGGCGGGCGCAGGGTGAAGCCCGAGTCGGAAGAGGGCGATACAACGCCGCCGTGGCGGGGCGCGGCAGCCGTGGTTACGTAACGAAGGGTGTCCATGGCGGTGAGTGGCATGAAGATTCCTCGATGATGGCGGTCGGCGGGCGCAGCCAGCGCGACCGCGCCCGGGATGAATGGCGCGCAAAGCGCGGCGAGGCGCCGCGGCGCGAACGAGCAGCGGAGCGCGCGCTCCGCGGGTCGCATGGACAACAGTCTGCCGCGCCGACACTCACCGATCGCTGACCGATCCCGCGACGCCGGGACGTCAGGCGTCGCCTGGCGACCCCGTCGCGTCGGTGCCCGCACGGCGTCCCCGTTGGAAGACAAGGGGGGCAGGGCCGGCGCCCCTGGAACGAAGTTGCCCGCAGCCCGCCTCCACGTCCTGGCCGGCCGACTGACGAAGCTTGGTCAGGATGCCCCGCCGGTTCAGGGCCTGCGCCATGGCGGTGGCGCGCGACTGCGACGGCCGCGCGAAAGCCGCGCCCGGGACGGTGTTGTAGGGGATGAGATTCACCACGGCATACTTGCCCGCGAGCAAGGCGACCAAGTTGTCGATCTCGTCGTCGCCATCGTTGCAGTCGGCCAGGAGCGTCCACTGATACTGCGTCGGGTAATGCGTCGCCCGCGCATAGGCCTCGGCGAGTGCCACCAGTTCGGCGGGCTCGATGTGCGGCGCGCGCGGCAGGAGCTCGGCGCGCAATCCGGGCTTGGTGGTATGCAACGACAGCGCCAGCGCCGGTCGCACGCGCCCGCCGTGCAGACGCTCGAACACGCGCCGATCGCCGACCGTGGAGAACACCAGGTTCTTGTGGCCGATGCCGCCGTCGGTGCCGAGCAGATCGATCGCGTCCAGCACGTTGTCGAGATTGTGAGCAGGCTCGCCCATGCCCATGAACACCACCTTGGCGACTTCCTGGCGGCTGCGCGCCAGGGCGACCTGGGCGACGATCTCGGCACTGTGCAGATGACGACGCAGCCCATCGCGTCCGGTCATGCAGAACACGCAACCGACGGCGCAGCCTACCTGGGTCGAGACACACACCCCCCGGCGCGGTAGCAGCACGCATTCAACCGTCTGGCCATCGCAGAGCTCCACCAACAGGCGCTCCGAACCATCGGCGGCCGGATGGTGCGACCGTACCGAGGCGAGTCGCCCGAGATCGGCTTGCAATGCCGGCAGCGCTGCCCGCAGCGGGCCGGGCAGGAAACCCTGCGCTGGACGCGGACCGAAGTCGAGCGGCAGAGCGCGAGTCCATGCGCGCAGCACCGCGGCCTGGTGACACGCCTTGGCGCCCGACGCTTGAAGTCGCTGGTACAGGTCGCTGAGCAGCATGGTGGCCGAGGATCGGTGCGCGGAGGATCGGAAAGGCAAGTATGTCACGCGGTCCGTTATAGTGTCGGCGCCGAACGCTTCGGACGCACCGGTGACACCGTCGTCGCGCGGCCCGTGCGATCCGACGCGTTCCCGGCCACGTCGACGCGGCGCTTCACGAGACACCTGCTTCGATGCCGTCGGCGCTGACCCGTCATGATCAATCTCCCGATGAATGCATCCGCTCCGGACTCGTCCGCCGCCCTGACCGTCCTGCGCGAGACGTTTGGCTACCCGGTATTTCGGGGTGCCCAGGCCGAGATCGTCGCGCACGTTGCCGCGGGTGGCGATGCTTTGGTGCTGATGCCGACCGGAGGTGGTAAATCGCTTTGCTACCAGATCCCGGCGTTGTTGCGCGCGGGGACGGGAGTGGTCATATCCCCGCTGATCGCGTTGATGCAGGACCAGGTCGCGGCCTTGCGTCAGGTCGGGGTGCGGGCGAGCTATCTGAATTCCTCGCAGAACGCGCAGGAAGCGCGTGGCGTCGAGCGGGCCCTGCTGGGCGGGGAGCTCGACCTCGTGTACGTCGCGCCCGAGCGTCTCACCACCTCGCGCTGCCTGGAGCTCCTGCACCAGGCGCGGATCGCACTGTTCGCGATCGACGAGGCGCATTGCGTTGCGCAGTGGGGCCACGACTTCCGGCCCGACTATCTCGCGCTGTCGGTTCTGCACGAGGCGTTCCCGCATGTGCCGCGCGTCGCCCTGACCGCGACTGCCGACCCGCAGACCCGGGAGGAGATCATCGCGCGCCTCGCCCTGGACAGCGCGCGGATCTTCGTATCGAGCTTCGACCGGCCCAACCTTCGCTATACGATCGTCGACAAGGTCGACCCCCGCGCGCAGCTGCTGCGCTTCATGCGCGAGGAGCACGATGGCAAGGCGGGCATCGTCTATTGCCTCTCGCGGCGCAAGGTCGACGAGACGACCGCCTGGCTGGTCGCGAAGGGCATCGATGCATTGGGGTATCACGCCGGACTCGACTCCGCCACCCGTTCGGCCCACCAGGCGCGGTTCCAGACCGACGACGGCGTGGTGATGGTCGCGACCATCGCCTTCGGCATGGGCATCGACAAACCGGACGTGCGCTTCGTCGCCCATCTCGACCTTCCGAAGAGCGTCGAGGGCTACTACCAGGAGACCGGCCGAGCGGGTCGTGACGGCGCGCCCGCCGACGCCTGGATGGCCTATGGCCTCGCCGACGTGGTGCAGCAGCGGCGGTTGATCGACCTGTCGGATGCGGGTGACGCCTATAAGCGGGTTTCGGCGGCCAAGCTCGATGCCCTGCTGGGACTCTGTGAGACCGCCGGCTGCCGGCGGGTGCGCCTGCTCGCGTATTTCGGCGAGGCCAGCGCCGCCTGCGGCAACTGCGACACCTGTCTCGCGCCGCCGCAAACCTGGGATGCAACCGATGCCACGCGCAAGGCGTTGTCGGCGATCTATCGAACCGGCCAGCGCTTTGGCGCCGTCCACCTGATCGACGTGCTGCGAGGCAAGGTCACCGAACGGGTCACGCGCTGGGAGCACGACAAGCTCGCCGTGTTCGGCCGTGGCAGCGATCTGGACGAGACCGCGTGGCGCAACGTCTTCCGGCAGCTGGTGGCGATGGGCTTCGCGGAGGTCGACCATGCGGCCCATGGCGCCCTCAAGCTCGTCGAAGCCAGTCGGTCCGTGCTGAGGGGGGAGCAGGCCGTGGAAATGCGGCAGGTGGTCGCCGCAGGTACGCGCTCGCGGCGCAGCCGGTCGAGTCCCGGCGCCGCGCCCGGACTGTCCGGCCGGGACGCGGCACTGCTCGATGCCCTCAGGCAATGGCGTCTCGGAGAGGCGCAAGCCCAGAGCGTGCCGGCGTACGTGATCCTGCACGACAGCTCCCTGACCGAGCTCGCGCGGCGGCGGCCGCGACGGCGGGAGGAGCTCGCGCTGATACCGGGAATCGGGGCCAGGAAGCTGGAGCGCTACGGCGCCGATCTTCTGGCGCTGTGCGCCAGCGATCCTTAGCGCAGGGGTGCGCCGCAACCGGAACAATGGATCGCGATCGCCCCAAACGGTGCGGTCACGCGCCTCGGCACGAATCGCCACGACCGCAATCGGTGGTCACGGCGCGAATGCGCTGCAGCCGAGCGACGGATTGGCGCAGGCGGTTCAGCGCATGTTGCCGGTGTGGCCCAGCGAATAACGACCCGGCTGGGGCCAGACCGTAAGGCCGTGCGGCTCTTTGCCCACCGCGATCTTGGCGACGTTGCCGGTGCCGGTATCGATGGCATACACCACGTCGTCGAACCGGCCGGCGAGCCAGAGTGTCTTGCCATCGGCGCTGACGTTACCCATGTCCGGGCTGCCGCCGCCGGGGATCGCCCAGGTCGCCTCCACCTTGCGGGTGGCGAAGTCGACCACCGACACGCTGCCCTTGCCGTTCTTCTTGCCGTGGATCTTGTTCGAGCCGCGATTGGATACGTAGAGCTTGCGCCCGTCGCGGCTGGGGTACAGCCCGTGGGTGCCGACCCCGGTGCGGATGAAGTCGATCTCCCGGAAGACGTCACCGTCGATGACGAACACGCCGTCCGCCATCATGTCCGCAACGAAGAAGAGCTTGCCGTCCGGCGAGATGCGGATGTCCTGGGGCATGCCGCCGCGCGAGAGCTTGAGGTAGCCCAGCACCTTGCGCTCGACCATGTCGATCTTCACGAGGCTGGCCTTGAACTCGCAGGTGAAGACCGCGGTGCGACCGTCGATGGCAAAGTCGGCATGGTTGATGCCGTCGCACTGCGGCACTTCAATGGAGAACTGCAGGGCCATGGTATGCGGATCGCGGAAATCCAGGCGCTTCAGCGCCTCGGCCACGATGATCGCAAACTTCCCGTCCGGGGAGAAATACATGTTGTAGGGATCGTCCACCGGAATCGCCTTGCCGGGCTTGCCCGTCGTGGGGTCGATGGGGGTTAGACTGCCGTCGCGCCGGCCTTCGGCGTTGTTGGCGACCCACAGGGTCTTCAGATCCCATGACGGAACGACGTGCTGCGGATTGATGCCAACCTTGAACCTGTCGATCACCTTCATCGTGGCGGGATCGATCACGTACACGTCGTTGGACTTCACGTTGGGGACGTAGACCCGCGCCAGGGCCGCGGCGGTCACAGGGTTCATGCGCCCGGCGCTTTGCTCGCTGTAGAGATTCGCCAGGTCGACCACGGTGGGCATGCCCGGCAGTACCTGGACGCTGCGCGTGGGCGGCGCTGCCGCGGAAGCGGGGCCCGCGGGCTGCGCGCCTGCGGCGGTGGCGATCGAGAAAGCGAGGGCGCCCGTTAAGATCACGAGCTGTCGGTGCAGTAGGGGACTCAAGGATGGTTCCGATCTTGAAGAATGGATTGGAGCTTCGCTCAGGGTCGTGTGACGGCCCGGCGGATCGCCTGGACGGACGCTGCCACGATCGCGTCGACACCGAGGGCGCCGAGCTCGGCGCTGGCGCGACGCGGGTCGCCCCGCACGCCGCTCGCGGCACCGGCCGTCGCGGCCGTCGCCAGCTGCTCGCTGCGCACGAGCTTGGGATCGACGGCGAGCATGAGCGCGGTATCCGCGAGACCGGCGTGCACGCCGATCTCGGCGTCGGTATACCCGCGCCCGCGCAGGATGTTGGCGAAGCCCGCGTCGGCGGCGCGATAGTACGCCTCGATGGCGTGGGCGCGGACCCCGGTCTTGGCCCAGGCCCGGTTGAGCCGATCCGCCACGGCGCGCTCCTGCTTCTGGTAGCCGCCATGATCGCCCAGGAACACGATGTCGCGAAAGCCTGCGGCGCGGAGGCTTCGCGCCGTGTCGTCGAGCAGGGCGGCGAACGTCGCCGGCGCGATGCTGATGGTCCCGGGAAAGCGCATGTGCTCGGTGGGCGGCTCGATGCTGCCTTCCGGGACATAGGCGATCACCGGCGCGACCAGGGCATTGCCCAGGGATCGCGCAATCCGTCCGGCCAGCACGCGCGCCCGGACGTTATGCTTGCCCAACGCGAGGTGGGGACCGCTTTGCTCCGTACCGCCGATGGGTACCAGCACGGTGGCGTGACCGCCGCGCACGGCATCACGGAGTTCGGTCCAGGTGAGGTCCTCCATGAACACCGATGCCGGCGCGGCGTTAACGTGTCCCGCCACCGCCAGCAGCAGGGCCATCAGGATGCGAGCCAGGCGCGTTCCGGACATGCCCTCAGCGCGCGAGCCACGCCGACAGACGCGATCCGGTCGCATTCTGGGCAACCTGCAGGCGCGGGCGGTACCCGGGCTGGTGGGCCAGCAGCACGTCGTAGTAGGAGCGCACCCGGTCGACGAACGCTACCGGCATTCCTCCGCGTGCGTACCCGAGCTTGGCGCTGCCGTAATATTCAGGCTGGGCGAGGAGCGGCAGCGTCTTCTTGACGTCGGTCCACGAGTCGGGATTGAGCTTCTGCTTCTGCGCCAGCACCCGGGCGTCTTCGAGATGGCCAAGTCCGATGTTGAACGCCGCCAACGCGAGCCAGGTACGATCCGGCTCGGGGATGCGCGTCGGCAGCCTGGTCTTGAGGGTGCGCAGGTACTGTGCAGCGGCGTGGATGCTGAGCTTCGGATCGAGCCGATCGACCACGCCGAGATGGCGGGCGGTATCCTCGGTGAGCTGCATCATGCCGCGCACGCCGGTCTCGCTGGTGGCCTGCGGATCCCATTGCGATTCCTGGTAGGCGACCGCCGCGAGCAGGCGCCACTCGATGCCGGTCGCCTGTTGCGCCAGCTCGAAGACCTGCCGGTACTGCGGCAGGGTGGATCGAATACGGTCCTGCAGCACGCTCGCGTCCAGGCGCGGCACCTCGCCGACGTGTCCGAAATGACGGTCCTCGAGCCGTGCCAGGATGCCATTACGGCGGATTTCAGCGAGCCAGGCGTTGATGTCGTCGCGCAACGCCTCGTTGCCCGGGGGGACTACCCAAGCGAGCTCGCGCCGACCGTCGATGGGGAAGGCGATGTCGAAATCGAGATACACGTTCCGCGCGAGCGCGGCGGTGCTGGAGCCGACGATCGCATAGTCGAGCGCGCCATCGCTGACCTTGGCGATCAGCGCGTCACCGGATGCGACGTTGGCGGGGATCCACGTGATGTCGGGATGCTGCGCGCGCAGCTTTGCAAGCTGGTCGTCCAGCCCGGTGTCGGGCATGTAGGCAACGCGGGCGCCAGCGAGATCCTTCAAGCCGCGGGGCTTGAAGCCGTCGGCGTTGTAGATCAGCACGGGCTCGACCCGGAAATAGCCACCGCTCCACAGCACCTGATCGTCGGCGTCGTCACCGCCCTGCGGCCGCCCCTTCGTTCCAGACCCGGCGGCCGGGCGGTACAGGCCCCCCGCGCCGATGTGCGCCTTGCCGGCGGCCACGGCGATCACCAGGTCGCGGGCATTCACGGCAGGGACAAAACGCACGGCCAGATGCTTGCGGGCCGCGAAAAGTCGGGCGAGATCGGCATCGAGCCCGGCGGGCTGCCCGTCCGGACCGTCGTAGAAGGTGGCCGGCCCCGGACGGACCACGATTACCAACTCGTGGTCGGGAAGGGGCGGGGAGGACGTCAGGGAGGGAGGTTGGCCGACGTGGTCGCAACCCGCCATGCCGGCGATCGCGGCAAGTAGGAGCAGAAGCGCAACAAAGCGCCGAACCGACGATGGGGCGTAGTAGGAAATGACCGGCTGCAGGAAAGCGTCATGAAGGTTGCTGATTATACAGGCGGAGGCGGAGGGGCCCGCGCCGCGACTTGCCTGCTCGTCCCGCGGGCCGAGCCCGCACTGAACGGCGCGGGTCACTCGGGGTCGAGGATGCGTTGGCAATGCCGGCTGGGGTGCCGCCGGCGCTGGTCGGGGCCGAGTTGCCGGTCGGACCGGCAGTGTTGTCGCTTGCCGGTGCGGAGCACATGCCGGATAATCGCGGTTCGCGCTACCCGCGCCACGATCAACGGCGGGTCGCCCCGCATTGCATGGTCGTGAATCTGGTCAGGTCCGGAAGGAAGCAGCCACAGCGATTCTCTGCAAGTGCCGGGGGAACGGCTCGCCACCCCTTGCGTCCTCCGTTGTCCAAACCCCCCATGTGCCTCGCGCCTGGCCGGCGCGGCAGCGAGGGGGCGCGCGGCGCCGGTGCAGCGGTAGCACCCGCTGCACCGTTCGCGAGGCGCTACCAAGGGATATCGGGATGACCTATCAGGCGCTCGCGCGCAAGTGGAGACCGCGCAATTTCGGTGAGCTCTCCGGGCAGGAGCACGTCGTGCGCGCGCTGACCAATGCCCTGGAGCGTAACCGGCTTCACCATGCCTACCTGCTGACCGGAACGCGTGGTGTCGGCAAGACCACCATCGCCCGGATCCTCGCCAAAAGTCTCAATTGCGTCTCCGGCGTCACTGCGACGCCCTGCGGCACCTGCGCCGCGTGCGCCGACATCGACAGCGGCCGGTTCGTCGACCTCCTGGAACTCGACGCGGCCTCGAACACTGGCATCGACAACATGAGGGAGATCCTCGACAACGCCCGCTATGCGCCGACGGCAGGTCGTTACAAGGTGTACCTCATCGACGAGGTGCACATGTTGTCGAAGTCGGCATTCAACTCGATGCTGAAGACGCTGGAAGAGCCGCCGGAGCACGTCAAGTTCGTGCTGGCCACGACCGATCCGCAGAAGATCCCGGTGACGGTGCTGTCGCGGTGCCTTCAGTTCAACCTGAAACAGCTGCCGGTCGCCACCATCGCCGGGCGCCTGGCGGCGATCCTGGCGGCCGAGGCCATCGAGGGAGACGGCGGCGCGCTCAACCTCGTCGCGCGCGCCGCGCAGGGATCGATGCGCGATGCGTTGTCGCTCCTCGACCAGGCCATTGCCTATGGAGGGGGTGAAGTCCGCGAGGACGTGGTGCGCACCATGCTCGGCGCCGTGGACAGCGAGCACCCGACGCGCATCGTCGACGCCCTCCTGGCGCGTGACGGTGCCGCGCTTCTGGCCGAGTGCGCGGCCATGGCGGGTCGCAATGTCACCTTTGCGTCCGCCCTGGAGGAACTCGCCTCGCTGTTGCATCGCATCGCCGTGGTCCAAGCCGTACCGGGAACGCTCGCGACCATGGACGACGCCGAGCGGATCGGCAGCTACGCCGAGCAATTCGCCCCCGAGGAAGTGCAACTCGCCTACGAGATCTGCGTGCGTGGACGTGCCGACCTGGCGCTAGCGCCGGACGAGGCGACCGGCTTCTCGATGACGCTGCTGCGCTTGCTGGCATTCGAGCCCGGTGTCCGCGCCGGCCAGGGGTCCGCGCCCGGCACTGGACGGCCGGTCCCGAATGGGCGGGCGTTGCCGAGGACCGCGACTGCGGGGCCGGACGGCGCCGGCGCGGCACGCGCTGGATCGGCAGCACCGAGGGGGGTGGGGGGGCCGGGGACCTTGTCTTCGCCTGCATCATCGCCGGTCCTAGCGGCGAATGCTGCGGGGGCGACCGCGAGCCTGGCTACCGGGGGCTCCGCTATCGTGAATTCGCCGACTGTGAATTCGTCGACTGTGAATTCGTCGACTGTGAATTCGTCGACCGCGGGCTCGACCGGTGCGGCGACGGTGGGTGCGCCCCAGGTAGCTGCGCCGGCGGCCGAGCCAGCGCCGTCCGCTCCGGTGTCGCGGGTCGAGGCAACGTCCGGAGCACGACCCGCGGCAGACGCGATCCCGGCGCCGCCTGGTGCGGGCGGGGGGGCGCCTGCCGGGGAGGAAGGCCCAGCTTCCGACGGGCAGTCGTTACCGCAAAGCCCCGCGCAATGGCGCGTGCTCGTCGCCGGACTCAAGCTTGCGGGCATGGCTGGCCAGCTCGCGGCGCAAACGGAGTGGCGGCGGGCGGTAGGCCGGGAACTCGTCCTCGCGATCCCGGAGGCCCAGCGACACCTCGCCGAGCGCGCTTACGCGGAGAAGCTGCGCAGTGCAATCGAGGCCACGCTCGGCGGGCGACTGCGGCTCACGTTCGAGACGATCGCGACGGCGGAAGCGTCGCTTGCCGCGCAGGAACGGCGCGAGCGCGCGGAGCAGAAGGCCAAGTCCGAGGCAACCTTTCGCGAGGAGCCGTTCGTGCGCGACGTGCTCGCCCGATTCGACGCCCGCATCAAACCCGATTCCGTGAAGCCGGCGTCCGAGGACGTCACCGGCACGAGGAGCCCGCACCCATGATGAAGAACCAGCTGGCCGGCCTGATGAAGCAGGCGCAACAGATGCAGGACAACCTGAAGCGCGCCCAGGACGAGCTCGCGCAGATCGAGGTCGAGGGCCAGGCCGGCGCGGGCCTGGTCAAGGTCGTGATGACTTGCCGTCACGATGTGAAACGCGTGACCATCGATCCTTCGCTGCTCGGCGAGGATCGCGACATGCTCGAGGACCTGGTTGCGGCGGCGTTCAACGATGCCGTGCGTCGCGCCGAATCCACCACGCAGGAGAAGATGTCGGGCCTCACCATGGGCATGCCCATGCCGCCCGGCTTCAAGCTGCCGTTTTGATGCCGGCCGTCACTCGCATGGCGCGCGCCGATGCGCGCCACTGAGCGTGGAGCGGCAGGGCGCGGTCTCGAGCCCGTCGGCAGTCTCGAGGATCTCGCGCGGGCCCTGCGCTGCCTCCCCGGCGTAGGCCCGAAGGCTGCGCAGCGCATGGCCCTGCACCTCCTGCAGCACGACCGCGACGGCGCCTTGCGGCTCGCGCGGGCGCTGGAGCACGCCACCGCGAATGTCCGGCATTGCGAGCGTTGCAACACTTTTACCGAAGCCGCGTTGTGCGTGCTGTGCGCATCGGCGAAGCGTGATCCGGGGGTGCTGTGTGTCGTGGAGACGCCGGCAGACCTGCTGATGATCGAGCAGACCCATGCCTATTCCGGCCTCTACTTCGTCCTGATGGGGCGGCTCTCGCCTCTCGATGGGATCGGGCCGAAGGAGATCCATCTCGAACGGCTGTTGCGCCGGGCGACCGACGGCACGGTTCGCGAGGTGGTGCTCGCCACCAACTTCACCAACGAGGGCGAGGCGACGGCCCACTATATCGGCGAGCTCCTCGGTGCCCGGGGCCTCAAGGTGACGCGACTCGCCCGGGGGGTTCCGGTCGGCGGCGAGCTCGAATACGTCGACAGCGGCACGCTGGCCCAGGCCCTGCGCGAGCGGCGCACGCTGTAAGGTTCGAGGGTTTCTTGCGGCTGTCAGAAAACATGCTCATGGCATGCTGCAGTGCCTCCAAATCAAAGGGTTGGACGTGGGTGCCCCGATGGGTATAATCGCTTCAAGAACGGCAAAAAACGAGCAGTCCGTCAGCTGCCAGCCGTTGACTTCAGCACACGGCGCATTGCGGCCGGTGCGGCGCTTCCCCAAAAACCCCTAGGAGGATTCATGGACACCAAACCGCAAACCGCGGCGGTCGACGCCGTCGCTACCGCCAAGCCCGCGCGTCGCAAATTCCTGAAGGCGGCCACGGGTGTAGCGGCTGCTGGCGCTACCATCGGTTTCCCGATGATCTCGGTTGCTCAGTCTCCGATCGTGCTGAAGATGCAAGGTGCCTGGGGCGCCAAGGACATCTTCAACGAGATGGCCGAGCAATACGTGCAGCGCGTCAACGAGATGGCGGGTGGCCGGCTGCGCATCGACTACCTCGTGGCCGGGTCGGTGGTGAAACCCTTCGAGGTGATGGACGCGACGGCGAAGGGCGTGATCGATGCCGCTCACACGGTGGCCGTGTACTGGTACGGCAAGAGCAAGGTGGCATCGCTCTTCGGCTCCGGTCCGATCAACGGCTGCGACGCCAACCAGATGCTCGCCTGGATCCATCGCAAGGGCCAGCCTTTCTATGACGAGCTCGTGCAGAAGCTCGGCCTCGACGTCGTGGCGTTCTTTGCGATGCCCATGCCGACCCAGCCGCTGGGCTGGTTCAAGAAGCCGATCAAGAGCGCCGCCGAGCTCAAGGGCTTCAAGTACCGTACCGTGGGCTTGGCCGCCGACCTGATGCAGGACATGGGCATGAAGGTCACCCAGCTCCCCGGCGGCGAGATCGTTCCGGCCATGGAGCGCGGGGTGATCGACGCCTTCGAGTTCAACAACCCGACCTCGGACCGCCGCTTCGGTGCGCAGGACGTCGCGAAGAACTACATGATGGGCAGCTACCACCAGGCCATGGAGTTCTTCGAGCTGGACTTCAACAAGAAGAAGTTCAATTCCCTGCCGAAAGACCTGCAGGCCATCCTCAAGTATGGTGCGGAGGCGGCTTCCACGGCCAACTACGCCCTGGCGATGGACCAGTACTCCATCGATCTGCAGGAGCTCAAGAGCAAGGACAAGGTCAACGTCATCCGCACGCCGAAGGACATTTTCACTGCGCAGCTCAAGTCCTGGGACACGCTGGTCAAGAAGCTCTCCGACGAGGATCCCTTCTTCAAGAAGGTCTGGGATTCCCAGAAGGAGTGGGCGAAGCGGGTGGGGTACTACCATTTCCTGAACAACGCCGATTACGAGCAGGCGTACGAGCATCTCTACGGCAAGCTTGGCTCTGCCTGACGCCCGGCCCGCCCGCGGGGCTTTGCAGGGGTACCATTTGGAGGCGGCGCAAACAGCGCCGCCTTTTTTGTGGCATCGTGAGCTTTCGCACCGACGCACGCTGAAGGACCCGCCATGCTCCAGAAATTCCTGATCGGGATCGACCGCTTCAGCATGGCCGTCGGCCATGCGTTCGCGTGGTGCATCCTCATCCTGACCCTGGGGACCTCTTACGAGGTCTTCATGCGCTACGTTCTCAACAACCCCACCAGCTGGGCCTTCGACATGAGCTACATCCTCTACGGAGGGCTGTTCATCATGTCCGGCGCCTACGCACTCTCGCGCAATGCCCACGTGCGCGGCGACGTGCTGTTCCGGCTGCTGCCGCCGCGGGTCCAGGCCA